>QIGM01000150.1 GCA_003230795.1 bacterium | reverse complement strand
CAAGCAACGATAGACCAAGCCTTAAGACTATTCGCGCGCCTTGAGCGTCCGAATATTATGATCAAAATTCCAGGCACCAAGGAAGGTATTCCTGCCGTGCGAGCGTGCTTGGAGAAGGGTTTGAACATTAACATCACCTTATTGTTCTCAGTAGATAATCACATTGAGGTAATGAACGCCTATTGTGATGGTTTGCGTGCTCGCAAGGAGAACGGTGAGGCGATTGATGGTATTCGCTCCGTCGCTAGCTTTTTTGTGAGCCGAGTTGATTCAATTGTTGATAGTAAGCTCGACGAAATCATCGCGGCTAATTCTTCTGACTCAGCTCTCGTAGAAAAAGCGAAAGGGCTAAAAGGAAAATTCGGGATCGCGAATTCGAAGTTAGCGTATAAAGCGTACCAGGAAGTTTTTGAAGGCGCGCAGTTTGCGGATCTGAAAGCTGCCGGAGCAGCAGTGCAGCGTCCGTTGTGGGCTAGCACCTCTACAAAGAATCCAGAGTATCGTGACACAATTTACGTTGAAGAGTTAGTCGGTCCGGAAACCGTTAATACTATGCCTCCAAACACATTAGAGGCAGTCGTAGATCACGGTGAAATATCCGAGCGTTTGACCAAAGACGTAGATGATGCGGAAGCGACAAAGGCAGGGCTGCTTGAACTGGGCGTTGATATCGATGCCTTACTCAATCACTTGCAAGTAGAGGGCGTTGAGAAGTTCTCCAAGTCGTTCACTGATCTTAACGCTTCTCTTGAGGCTAAGCTGGCGACTCTTTAGTTTTGGTGAGGAAAAATAGTATCAGTTCCCACTTACCCCTTTTTTTGATGCCGAATCGGCATCAAAAAAAGGGGTAAGTGGGAACTGATACTATTTTTCTACTCGTACTGCGCTTCGTTTAAGCATTGCACGTTAACGTGAGCGGAGTCTGCGTCGTAAATCTTTTCAATCGCGGCAGCGTCTTCCTCTCTTAGTGCAAGAACAACGATTCCTTTGGTGTCCAACGTTCTTTTCGCGTCTTTCTTGGTTTTCGTAGCCGAGTCCCCAGAGCGTGGAATTTGAAACGACACAACCCCCACGTTTTTTTCAATCTCGTAGAGTACTTCTTGCCCGCGGATAATACTCATAGATGCTCGTTCATAAGGGCGGCATAAGGTTAGGCTCTGCAAATGCGTTGGGGTTTCTAGGAAAGTAAGGAGCTTGCGTGTGGGAGGCACGCGATCGCGAAGAGTATCAGGGATTCCCTCCACTACCGCTCCTTCAACAAGGAAGGCGCCGGCTGGCATAGCTCGAGCCAAGTAGAGTTGCGAGGAGTTCTCCATGCTAGAGATGGGAATGCCTTGTAGGTCTTGTCTTAGGATAATTTTCTTCTCTAGCAGGTTCGCAACCTTTGCCAGGTTTGTTCCTATAGGTAGTGGCCGGGAAGTGCGCCATGCTTCAATGAAGTGCGATTTCTTTTCTGCTAAGGAGATCGTAGGAGTTGTGCAGACTGTCAAAGATAAGAAGAAGAACAGCCCTATGCTTAAAAAGGGAAGAGGTTTTGGCTTATTTGTGTCGGCAGTTTGTAGATGTGGGCGCTCTCGAGTAGCGAGCATCAGTGTATCCAGGGGAGTTCCCGAACTAAATCGTCAATCATGTCGAGCGTTCGAACTCCTGGTGGAGTGAGCACCACGCCGCCGCCGATATCAGCGGCTAAATCAGCGAGGACTTCAGGAATCTCTTCCTCTTCTTTCTCCACGATGAACTCACGAATTTCGTTCGCTCCAATAAAAGACATTTCTTCCTGAAGGTCGTCGGAGTCCGAGGCAACAATCAGTAAGGTGTGACCGTTGACTTCAATAGTCGCTGGGACGTCATCAAAATATGGAACGAAAAAAACAGACATACTGCTAAGCCTCCGTTTGAGCGTTTGCTTTCTTTAAAAGATCGGACACTATCAATACACATTGTTCTCACCGACCCCACTATTAATAGGTAAGCACGAATTGACACTGACGCAAGCTAAATCACCTACGTTCTCCGCATTTAGCGAAATTTCCTTCAGCACCGTTCAGAATGATAACTGTTCAGAATGATAACGGTTCAGAATGATAGTACGGCAAATAGTTTCTCAATATCAGACGAATAGAAGGAAGGATTATTCGTTTTTAGTGTTACTCGCTTTCAAATGCCAGGCATTAGCGAGAGAGAGCGCTTCCTCGATTGCTTCATCGAGGAATTCGAGGACATCACTTGCAATCTCTTCCTCTTCCAGTCGGCTGGATTGATTCTCAAGGTTTATTGGAAAACTGATACTTCTCGTTTCTAAAGAGTTGGTCGTGAGGGAGCCAATATCAATTGTCAGTGAACCATCTTTGGTAAATTCGCCAGAGAGCTGTCCCGAGGAGAGCATTCGACACAGCTCTACCTCGTTCAAACGAGTAAGCGAAAGAAACTCAGAAATCGAAACAAACTTATGCCCACCCATAGCTATTCTATCGCTCTTGTTTCGAGGAAAAGCTTTAAGTGCTCTTCAGACTCTTGTAGCAAAGAAGCGGCTTTTGTTGTGTCGCCACTTGTGCGCTCTAGTGCCAAAAAGCGTGCGGTTTCCCCAAGGAAGACTCGACAATCTTCGAGGCTAGTAAACCCAGCGTCCTGTGCATGCGTAAAGGTTTGGTATACTGCCTTACCAAGTATATCGGCTTGGTTCGCCTCCCTTTGCCCAAGCAAGCCATCAAAGCCCTCTTCGACGCATTCAAGATCTATGAGCTTGAGTTTCCTGATATTTGCCAGGTCGATAAGTTTCGCGACAGTGTTTTCGAGCTGTCGAAGGTTTCCTGGCCAAGGTGAGCAATAGAGACGTCGGTAAGCTTCCTGAGTAACTCCTTCAATAAGCGTTGATTCTTGCGAGTATTCCTCGGCAAGCAAGCCTCGCTCGCGAACCACCTTTGCCAGCGCAAAGCAGATTCCTGCGGGAATATCCAACCGACTTTCGGCCAAAGGAGGGAGATGTAAGCTCAGTCGCTCTAAGCGATACGCGAAATCGTCTCGAAGCAATCCACACTGAACTAAATCTTCAAGCGTGCGGTTACTGGCGAATATGAAACGAACGTCAGCTTGATGAGTCTGGGCTTCACCGACTCTGCGATACGTTTTGTTCTCGATAAACGTGATTAGCTTTCCCTGTAAGTCGGAGTCGATACTCTGAAGTTCATCGATAAACAAAGTTCCTTTCTCAGCTTGTCTGACTAATCCCCATTTCTCAACGGCTCCGGTATAGGCTCCGGCTACTGCACCAAAGAGCTCTGCTTGTACGAGCTCGGTGTTAGAGAAGTCTCTAGGTGTAATACTGATGAATGGGCCGCTGCGTCCCGACAATGAGTGCAGTGCCTGGGCGAAGCGAGTCTTACCGCTTCCCGTGGGGCCGATGATCAGCGGGTTTTCGTTTACGTACTTTGCGTAGCGCGGTAGCCAGCGCATCCACGCGTTTCTGGATTCAGGAGCGCACATCGTGGGAGCCCATCCTGGGCCCCACAGCGTAGGAAGGGTATTTGCTCCTTCTTTTGATTGGGCGATATTTTCCCGAAGATGAAGAGCTAAGTCTCGTAGTTGTGTGCCTAAGTGTTGCGAAGTAGGAACGCCGCCGGGCGGAGCAATGAGGAAGTTATCAACCAGACTTGAATCTTCCAAGGAAGTGGTGGACCCAAACAGAAGGTTACCTGCAAAAAGAAACTTAGTAGGATCGACAACAACCGGCACGATGTAGACGGCCTTGCCAAATCTGGAACGAATTTCTCCAAGAAGGTGTTGAATCCAAAGTGTGCTTTTGTGGAAAATCCGATTTCTATGAGAAGTAAATCTGGACGGTCTGAAATAATCTTTTCTTTTGCTTCGGCCAGGTTGCAAGAATCTAAACGTATCCCAAGGGACTGTCGTTCGCCGCTTGGGAGTGCCGCGTGCATACGCCGTAGAAACTCCTCAGACCCTGAGACGAGACCGTGAAGTTCTCTATTCATTACTCACCACCACTAGCCGACGTCAGTTCTCGCACTTGCTGGATACTCGTTCCCATCATGGCGGCTGCGATTCGCAAGTTACCGTTGACCTTTCCTAACACCTGCTTGCACTTCAATGCTGAGACGCTTCGCTGATTGCGTTTTGCGTTTTGTTCCCACAGATTTTTACTCCAGAGTATTACCTGCAAGAGTTCTTCGCGCGCTTCCGAGGAGGAAGGCAAATTTCTAAGCGCCTCGGGGAGAGCAGGTAAGAAGCTTTTACATCGCTCAAGGTCAGCGGTAATTGCCTCGACAATGGCTGCTTGAAGTTGTCGCATGTTGCCAGGCCATTCGAGTGAGCTTATCGCGTTAATCAGCTCCGGAGTGCACTCAAGTTCGCGGCGTTTAGATTTTTTATCGAACGATTTAGAAACGTTCTGAGCAAACGGGAGTATGTCGTCTTTGCGTTCTGCTAATGATGGTATCGTGATTACCTTTCCTTGGCAGAGTCGCTCCCACGCCTGAGCAGTGTCTAGGCAGGACGTTCCGACGATTAAAACGGTTTCAGACTCTAAGGAATCCTTCCGCCACCTTTCTGCTTTATCGAGAAGCTCGCCAGAATCGAACTCAACATGATCAAGCATGACTGTCGCTCCACAAGTTAGAAGCGGTGTACCAAGAAGCCGTGACTCAGAGAAGATGGAGTCGATATCAGCGTCCCAAAGATCAAAATCCATCTCGTGGAAGGCCGCGGAAAAGGGTCTGGCTGAATGAATCCATTTCGCAAGAGTATTTCGACCCGAGCCTCGCTCTCCCAGCAAAACAATAATTCTTTCCTTACTTAAAGCAGAATTTTCCGCCTTTGTGAGCATTTCACGAGCAGCAGAAGAATGGCTTGGAATACTTGGTGGTTCCGAATACTGAGAGGATAAGGAGCGCTTGCTCGTTTTCAATGGGTTTTTGTTTAGAAGGTCTTGTACGGTGTTTAAGACTTTATCTAAAGAGCGGTTTATACCCATTTCTATATAGTCGTTCGCCCCTGCTTGCATCGCCGTTACGGCCACATGTGCGCTCGCTTCATCCGTCCAGAGGATGGTGGAGGTTTCTTTTTGGGATTGAATCTCGCTCAATACATCGATTGCAGTTCCGTAATCACCAAGGAGGTAATCTAAGACAAGCACTCTGGGACGGCGCTCCCGTACTATCTCGGCGATACCTGGCTGTGGTTTAATTCTCGAAACGGCAAGCCCACGTAAGACAACCTGCTCCTCTAGCTGCTCTGCAGACCGAAGCTTCGCTGATTCACGCTCGTTCAGTAGTATTAGAACGTCGTCTCGCATAAGTTTACCCTTAGATAAGCTCGAAAATCTCGTCTCGTATATCCAACGCCCCTCTCGGAGCGTTACTAAAGTTTTAGTTACGCGACTAAACTACTGCGGCAATCAGGGTCTTCGCTGGGGCAGTTGCCGTTTATTAGTCGTAAATCCCTAACTTCTTTGAGACTTTGTCGCGTCCAAAGGAGTCTGAATACTCATACGGGAAGTGCAGTGAGCAAACGCCGCATTTCTCATTAGGACGATATTTGTGATCAGAATGATTCGAGTACCTGAGTTTTGGGTACCGAGCCTTACGACGGAACATATCTAAGATGCGCGATATACTTGTTGTCGAAGATGGGCTTCATGAGCGTGAGAGGCTTGAACGTCTCTTCGTTGAGGCAAACTATTCTGTTGCCTGTGCTGAGAGCGCCGAAGAAGCCGAAAAAATTCTGGGTCGACATCAGTTTCGATTGGTGATTCTCGATATTGGACTTGGCGATAAATCCGGTTCTTATTTATTCGAGCGTTTACGGGGGAGCGCAAAAGCGCCGCTTGTCATTATTCTTACGGGAAATCCCAGTATTCATTTAAAACAGCGTTTTCTCGACCAAGGGGCAATCGCCTATGTCGTAAAAGCTTCAGAAGGGGCGAGCAACGAAGCGCTTTTGGAAATGGTGACATCACGACTCGGGCCAAGCACTGGTCGAGAGTCTGAAGGAATTCCACTTCTTGAATTTATAGGTTCATATTTGGGAAACGTCTCAGAGGAGCTTTTCTTAGACGGGAAGCAAGAAGTTCCACCATGTTCAGAATGTGGTGCGAATACGTATGTCGTGGTTTTTGATCATAAAACTCAGCTCCCTCCTATAGTCGAGGGAAAAGTTGTGTGTCAAGGTTGTGGACAGCCAATGGATCTCGAGGTTGGCTAATGCGTGACTCTGAGACCATGCAGTCTAACGGAGTTCTTCAACCGGAGACGAGGAACAGGGCGCTTCAACTCTCTGACGCCCTTTTGCTACTCTTCTTTTGGACTGTACTGTTCGTTCTCAGCACTCTTGGTATGCTTCAGCAACTCTCCGGCGAGAACTTGGGTTTGTTCGCCCTTACCGGCATCGGAACGCTCCTTATTTGTGCACTAGCGGCGGTCGCCCTGGCTGAGAAGGGTAAGAATCCCAGTTTGGTGGTTTTCTTCGCGTTTCTAACGCTTGTGTGTCTTCCGGCAATAACTCTCGTGCTGAATGCCACCGAGCGACTCATTATTCTCGATCTTTATTTCGTTCTGCTGATAGCGTCTCCGGCGTTCCTCTGGATTTGGACCTGGAAACTTCAAGCCCTTGCCGGGGCATTTGCCTCTGTAGCGGTTGCCGCACTTTGGATACCTACCGGTAGCTGGTTCGCGGTTCATTCAATAGTTCTCGTAGTCTTGTCAGCGTTTCTTGCCAGCTTCGTCCAGATACTTCGCGCTCGCGATAGTGTGCAAAGAGAACTTGCTCTCTATCACCAAAGCATAAAGTCTCTCGATGAATCTTCGCAGAGAGCAATCGCGGATCGTGGCTGGAATGTCGCCTTGCTACAGCTTGGGATGATCTTGCTGCTTATATTTGTTGATATCGCGTTTTTAAGAGACGCAGAGTCGTTTCCCTTTCTTGCGAAAGTGTATGGTTTGCTCGGAATGGTTATCGCAGCGCTTTTCGTAAAAGCCAATCAGCGATTTAGCGCAAATACTTCAATTATTGCTCTAACCTTAGCCAGTGCATTTGTGCTCTCCTTGGCAAGAACGGGCTACAGTGAACTTCACGCTCCGATCGCTAGTCTTCCGATTGTGTATCTCGCCTTTGCGGTGACTCTAGTTCCTTGGACGCTTTCACATCACATCGGGTTAGTTTGGACTATCCTGGTTGTGGACTTTGTTGTGAAGGCACTGTTTGGCTTGCAGGGGACGTATAGTTTTTTTGAACGTTTTGGTGCCGTAGCTCTACAGTATCAGGCCGAGATTGCGCTTTTGACTGTCGGGAGCTTCGTTTCCGTGCTGATGGTGAAGCTATTTAAACATCAGCGTGTTGGTGTTCTTACCAGTAGTGATGGTGCAATTGGTTTGGCAGAAGAGGTCGCGGTGCTTCGAAGTCGAGCCGCTCGCTCGGCGAATCGAAAAAAGGGTGTCGTTGCAGGGTTACTTGTATTCGGAGTTATTGCTTCGAGCGCTGCGTCTCAAATGCTTAGCCAATTTGGACAAATCGGAGCCAGCGCAACAATAATTACCTGGATTGCCTTCTTCATTCTTTGGGCGCTCCTTGTGAATTCAGAACGCTCAAATTCAAACGAGAACCAGTTTTGGATGATAGCAGCGTTTCAAGCCCTTCTCCTCTTTCTTTGGCCGAGTCTCCTGCTATTTATTGTTCCTGACGCCTCATATATGTGGCTCTTTTGGCCAATCGCCGTGATTACCTCTCTAGGCTTAGTCCCTTGGAGGCTTAAAGAACTCTTGTCATTGTTTGCTGTATTTTCTGTGGTAGGCGTTGAACTCGTCTACGATTTTCAGCTTGACGTTCTTGGTGTTGCCCTCTGTGTTAGTGCGCCGCTGCTAGGAGTCCTATTTTCCTTGCAACTTACGAGGCGCGTTAAGGAACGGCATTGTTTGAGCTCGATGCCGAGAGAGCTTGAGATTGCCGAGTCGCCTTCGGAAGCCTTGGTATTGTTTGCCTCTTATATTCAAGAGCTGTTTGCCTCGAGCTATTGCGTAATGTCTGTGGGTGAAAAAGACTTACTTATGCTCCAAGACGGCTCAGCGTTTTATCTTGAGAAGGATTCATGGCCTGTTGATCGGTACGTTGGCAGCATGCCGATGTTGCGCGACACGCCGGGCTCGTTTCAATTGAAGGTGGCGAATTGGTTGCCCAGCGATTTTACTCTGTTTGACGATCGATTTGGTCTGCTCAATCAGCACCACGGGTTTGTCGTGGAGATTCAAGCCCGAACCACGACGGAGTCTGACTCGACGGAGGATTCTAGTGAGAGAGCATTCGTATTTCTTGCATCGAGATTTCCGTTTTTTGAATGGATGAAAACGACCGAAGTGAGTGTTGCGGAAACGCTCGCAGCGATTACTGCGGGAAGCCTGGCACGTTTTAAACAGGAGGACACATTACGTCACCGAGAAGAAGAGTTCGAGAAACGCTCCCAAGAAAGAGAGTACGAATTAGGCTCGCTGGTCCATGACATTAATAACACTGTCCAAGATCTCACGCTTCTCTGCGAGTCAATCCTGGAGAGGGCGAGGCCAAACCTCTTGTCAGATCAGTCTCCAAGCCCGATTAACTACGAGGAAATCGAAATAGACGTAGAACGAATAGCGAATATCGCACGTTCCGTCGCAACCGTTGTTTCTGACGCAAAGCGTAAGAGAGAGCTAGAAAGACTGAGCGATCTTCGACCGAGAGAAATGGTAGAGGTTACGAAGGTTCTCACAGACATATTCATGTTTGCTCGAATACGGGCGGAACGGAAGAGAATATCAGTTAAGTATGAGACTCCTGATTTGGACGAGATTTGGATTCGAATCTCGGTAAGAGAGCATCTCGAGACCATTCTCCGTAACCTATTGAA
>QIGM01000047.1 GCA_003230795.1 bacterium | reverse complement strand
ATCGGGTTTTTGCTGTGTTTTGATGACTATTCTCTTTGTCCCCTTTCGGGGGAAACGTTCAGGCGCCACGTAGGCTTCTCTGTTCATTGCGGGGCGACATTACATGCTTAGATGGAATGCGGATTTAGATAGAAGAGCCTCCGTACTGTCTCTATAAATTTCCCTTTAAGGCTCGGACGGCTGCGATATAAGCTTTCGGGTCGAAGCCTTCCTCATCTTTCAAGCCGTCATAGATTGCGTCTATGCGTTTCTGATACTTCGCTCCGCTAGGATCGACGGTGGCAGAGAGTGCCGAAAACGCCATCGCGCTTTGTTCCGCAATTTCGTAAGGCGGGCTAGGGAAGGCAATCGTGAAAGTAGCTACTTCTTTCATCATCTGGGTGACAACGGACTTTTTGAAGCTTGCAGTATTAACCAAAGAGGAGACCGCACCGTCTAGCATGGTCTTTAGTTCTGCAAGAGCGCTATCGGCATTACCGCTGGCATAGGCACTTTCGAGAGCACTAACCTTCGCCTCATACTGGGAAGCAAGAGCCGCATCGAGAGGCTTTAAGCCCTGCGCGACCATGAGTAGTGAGGAGCGGTTGAGTCGTAGGACTCCAGGTCTACCTTGGTAGCTTCTCTTCTTCCACTGATCCTCCTTGAGGCTGTGGTGGCAATTGTAACAGTAGAACAAGCTTAGTTCTGGCATCGCTCCAAAACGGCCACGCTTCTTAGAGCGGATATTGGCTACCATCTCGGAGGCTCGCGTGACCTGACCGACTAGCCATGCGCGCCCTGAGTTGTAAGGTGCCTTGCGCTTTACGTAGTCCTTATCAACTTCCCAATGGTTTGGTTGAAGTATCCCGTATGTATCAAGTTCATAGGTCAAGCGCGGATGCCCGGCACCAATCAGGCGGTGGTTCATTGCTTGGTTGTCATTGCCTTGGTGGCATTCTAAGCAGATTTCCGCTCGTTTCTTTAGGGAGACCAGGTCGATAAGACCGAGCTTTACATTTCCAGCGTGTGTTGAGTTTTTTGCGGTATGAGGGCGGAGATATTTTTCTGCAGCACCGTGGCAAGACTCGCAGCCGACTCCGTCCCGAAGCCTATACTTGCGACCGCGACGGGCCTTATTCGGCACGTAAGTGCTGTGACATTTAAGGCAAAGGTCTGCGGATGCGGCGTTCTTAATGCCGAGGAGGCCAGCAATTTTCTTAGAGTCAGCGTTGCTTAGAACATTGTAGGCCTGGGAGTGTGCGCCGTGTCGGTACCAGGTCGTGTATTCATTCTGCAGTACATTAGTCGCAGTTCGCGGTCCGACGCTTCCATGACAATTCGAGGAAGCGCAGGTTGCAGCACCCATATACTTATTCTGTGCTTCTGCCGACGGAGGCGAAACAGTGAGAGCGCCAAACAGGAGGAGCGGCACAATTAAAGATCCTCTTCGTTGACTACTGTAGGGCATGGGGGATTGAGGTGGGATTGAATTCATAAGCCTTCGCACTGATGCGTGTCTGAAATACTGATTCGTGTCTGAAATACCGACTTTGTCTATGGGTAATGATTCACAAACGGCAGAATGAATTCAATCTATTATCAGCTTTGCAGGCCTGGATCATCTACAAAGGCTTCCATCTAAGATAGTGAGCAAATCAAACTGTGATTCTCCAAGCTTTTGTTCGGCATGGCTAGCTACGGCTAGGCAACTAAAATTACTATCTTTTCTTAAACCGGAGCTAGCTCCTTTTCTACAACTATGCTCTTCTTATTCGGTCTTCGAATCGAACCAAATGAACCAAATAGGGAATGGCAGAGCACGTAAAGATTGCAATCATTGGTTCGGGTCCCGGTGGCTTAGGGGCGGCTACTAATGCGGCTAAGAACGACCTCTCGCACGTCCTTTTTGAAAAAACTGAAATAGCGAATACGATTTACGACTATCAACTTCGCAAGTTGGTAATGGCTGAGCCGCGTCGACTTCCCCTGCGTTCTCATGTTCCCTTTGATGAGGGAAGTCGTGAAGCAGTGCTTGCCGGTTTTGACAAAGCTTTGAAAGAGACCGGTGTCCGGGTTGAGAAAGCTGAGGTCTCTAAATTAGAGAAAGTCGGAGAGAAGTTCGAGATCGAATGTACGAATGGTCTCAAAATTACATCCGATTTCGTGGTGCTCGCCATCGGAACTATGGGCACACCGAGGAAGCTGGGAGCCCCCGGGGAACAACAAGATCATATCGCTTATACTCTTTCAGATCCCGATGCCTTCGTAGATAGAAACATTCTCGTCGTTGGTGCGGGTGATTCGGCCATCGAGAACGCCCTAGGCCTGGCAGAAAATAACTCTGTTGGCATGGTCAATCGTTCGGGTGAATTTCCACGCGCGAAAGATGCGAACCGAACGAAGATCAGTGACGCCATCGCAGCAGGTAAAATTCGCTGTTACTATAATTCAACGGTTGCGAGCATTGATAAAGAAACCGTCGTGCTGAATACCGAAGAGGGTGAGGTCGAGGTTAAGTGCAATCACCTAATTGTGCGCGCCGGAAGTATCCCGCCCCGTAAATTTGTCGAGAGTATGGGAATTAAATTCCCCTCGGCCGACATGAACTCTTTTCCCGCCGTTAATGGTCGCTACGAAGGTAACGTGCCGGGAATATTTATCGTGGGAGGCCTGATTGGGTATCCCTTGATTAAGCAGGCGATTAACCAAGGCTACGAAGTTGTCGAGCACATTCTCGGCAATGCTGTAGAGCCTGCCGACCAAGTTATTATTGAGGAGGTGCTTGGGCATCTACCAGGCGACGTAAACGCCAACCTCGATATGATTCGTAAACGGCTTCGACTCTTTAGTGATCTTTCCACTCCGCAGTTTCGCGAATTAATTGGTGACTCTACCGTCCATGTCTTCAACGAAGGAGATGTGGTGTTTGAGAAGAATGACTACACCGATACTTTCTGGAATGTCATTGCCGGAAGTGTTGGTGTGGAAATGCCAGATGACCCTTCCAAGATGTTTAAGATTGGAGCAGGGAACTTCTTAGGTGAAATGGGTCTTATCTCTGGTCGTCGCCGAAGTGCCACGGTCCGTTCTCTTGATCAGAGTATTTTGATTGAGACGAAGAGAAACCAAATACTCAAACTCATGAGTTCAGTTCCTACCGTGCAAGATGCAGTGGATCAGGTTTTCTTCCTACGAGCGTTGAAGACTTCTATATTTCCCGACGCTGATCCAATATTCCTTGCTGAGCTTACACAAAGAACTGAGCGAGCGAATTTCAAGAAAGGCGAAACCTTGTTTAAAGAGGGCGATGAGGGAGATTTCCTCTACATCATTCTGAAAGGCTCGGTGAAAATCTCTAAATTAAACACTGAAGGCGTTGATATCGCGCAAACCTATATTCCGGCCGGGAATTATGTTGGCGAAATGGCCTTGGTTACTGACGAGCCGAGAAGTGCCTCAGTGAGCGCCGTCGTGCCGTGTAATACTTTGCGAATTGCGAAAAGTGATTTCAAGGCGCTGCTGGAGAAGAATCCGCAAACTCGCGAGAATGTAATGCGATTAATAACGGAGCGGCGTATTGAGAATATCACCTCTTCGAGAGATGAGTATTCTTCTGACGCGCTGAACTTTGTACTTTCTGAAGGTGTCAGTGATGCCGACAATGTATTGTTGATTGATTCTGACCTCTGCATCGGTTGCGACAACTGCGAGAAAGCCTGCGCGGCGACTCACGCCGGTTACTCTCGCCTGGATCGAAAAGGCGGTAAGAGTTTCGCTGCCATCCAAGTTCCGATTTCTTGTCGTCACTGCGAGAATCCGCTTTGTATGCTCGATTGTCCGCCTGACGCGCTTGAACGTAAGGCCAACGGTGAAGTTGTTATTAAGGACAACTGCATTGGTTGCGGGAACTGTGTGACGAACTGTCCTTACGGAGTAATTCAATTAGTCTACGACAAGAGTGATAAGGGTCTAAATCTCTTCTCTTGGCTAGGGCTTGGTGGTGAAACCGCTGGTAAAAAGAAGGGACCTGCAAAAGCAGCTAAGTGCGATCTCTGCGAAAAACTTAATAGTGGTCCTGCGTGCGTGCGTTCTTGCCCGACTGGAGCACTGCTTCGAGTTAATCCAACCGATATGATGAGACTTCTCATTAATAAAGAGGAGACATCCATTGGCTAAAGACACCTTCTTAAGTTACCGCAATTATCTTTGGTTCTGGCTCTCCGGCGTCGGACTAGTGGTGATGATAGTCGTCTACTGTCTCGACGATCCAGTTGGCGGTCGCAATGGTGGTACTGTTCTTGGCTATACCTACGGCGGAATCTCTACTGCCGGAATTATTTTCCTTATGTGGTACGGGATTAGAAAGCGCTCGTATTTTTCAAGCGCCACAACCTTAAAGGGTATGCTCGCTGCGCATGTCTGGATTGGTGTTGCGCTTACACTAGTGGTGCCGCTTCATAGCGGCTTTAGCTTCGACCTGAACGTTCACACCCTTGCTTATGTGCTGATGCTCCTCACCATCGCAACTGGTGTTTGGGGAGTGGCAATGTATCAGCGTCTTCCTTTTGAGATACGCTCTCAGCGGGGAGGAGGAACTCTCAAAGTACTACTTGAGCAGATCCGGGCACTATCAAAAGATATTAACCGCATCTCAGGTGTTGAGGGTAAGGGCGCGACGCAAAAAAGTGACGCCTTTCTAAAAATGCTTGGTGAGCTAGATTTTGTCTTCGAGCCAAGTCTGCAACGCAGTCTTTTTAGACGAAACCCTAGCCTCATCGAGCGCAGTCGCATGGCAGATGCTTTAAGCCAGCTTCCACAAGAGGAGCAAGAAGAAGCTTTAAAGCTCATTGGTTTGATAAATAAGAAACGAGAGATGGTTTGCCGGCTTCAAGACGAAGCGCGAGCGCTTACCTGGGTTCGCCTCTGGCTGTA
>QIGM01000127.1 GCA_003230795.1 bacterium | reverse complement strand
GCTGCCGCCGAGATAAGAGGCGACCATCAGTTTCTCTCGGTTCTCAGGAGACATCATGTCATCGGAGAGAAAAATTTCTTGGCATAGCGAAATAGTTTTCTCCGATAGGGCGTCAACGACTGGATTACGGTAGCTACCTCGCAGTGACTCGAAGCAGTGTGCGAAGGAGTCGAGGCCGGTGTAAAAATATTGGACACGCGGGGCAGTGCTCATAAGGCTTGGATCTAAAAGCAAAGCATCGAAAACTGTATGGTCGCTATTCATACCGAGTTTTATGCCTCGTTCGGCGTCTAACAGAACGCAAGTTCGTGAAGCCTCTGCGCCCGTTCCTGAGAGAGTCGGGATACCAATTTTAAATACTCCGGGAGAGTGCAAGAGATCCCAACCTTGGAAGTCGGCGGCCTTGCCGCCGTTTCCTAAAAGATTCGATACGGCTTTAGCGGTGTCCAGTGTTGATCCTCCACCAATTCCTACGACGGCCCTACAGTCGAAATCATCTCTTTGTAGCTGAGAGACGATTGCGTCGACGGACGCAGTGCTTGGTTCATGCGAGGTGTCGAGGTAAAGAATTTTATGCTTTGAATCTATCTGCAATGAGCTTGCCAGCGACTGTGATTCAAAGAAGTGGTCAATGATATAGAGTCGTCGACTCTCTTTCGAAAGTTTTTCGTCGAGCATTTCTTCTAGTTTAGCGAGGGCTCCTTCGCCAAAGAGGTAGTTTTTTACATTGACGAATTGTTTCATTGTAAATCTTTGGCTCTTGATATTGAAGTTTATGTAAGTAAGGAGGCGTTCAGAGGAAACGATTCTTCGAGTGAACGATCCTTTAGCTTTGCTCTTCCATTAGGCAACTGCGTTTGAAAGTGAAATTGTAGATATTCTCATATGCACTTCCGATGAACATTTCTGCGCGGTACTGACGTGCGCAAACAAAGCCGTGAGATTCGATACTCTTTTTGAGCGCTAAGTCGGTATCTACCTCCGTATTGAGCTCTATCAGAATACTTTTGACCGAGGGATTATCGAGGAGACGCGAGCTGCCGGCGATGATATCAGGCTCCAATCCATCGACGTCAATTTTGATGTGGTTCGGTACACCGAATTCGGAATTCTCGCTAAGCGAATCTAAGGAGTAGGCTTGTACGCCTTGAGTATGTACTGCGGAGAAAGCATGTCCATCAAATCCAGAATCGGCATCGAGGCTATGCAGCGCGGAGCCAGCAACCATTTGGGAAATCTGTAGACGCTCGAATCCGTTTGATTCTGCGATTGCAAAATTGAAAGCAGTGACTCTGTCCTGAAGTTGGTTGAGAAAAATATTCTTATTCAGGAGGGCAAAGTTTGAAGCTTCGGGCTCGAAGGCGTATACGGTATGTCCTTTCAGTCCCGCATAGACAGAATACAAGCCGACATTCGCACCGACGTCAAAAAGCACATCACCCTCTTCGAATCCATCAATCCACTCAAGTGTGTCGGGTTCTTTAGTGAAGAAGGAGTGTGCTCGCCAAAAAGTTACATTATTCGCGCAAGAGAGAGAGAAGGGGCCATACTTTGAATTAAGCTTATAGACTGGTTCTGCGCTTTGAAGAAGTCGAGTGTTGACTCGATTAGCCGAACGGAACATCGCAGAGAAGGGCTTTTCGGCGAGTTCAAATATCTTATGCTTTAGCGCCATTTCTCGATAAATCTCCAATCAACGTTACGTATTATCCAATTAGGGTGAGGACGTTTCTGATCTCGAACTACCGCTCCGCTGCGCACTGGCACTAGCGGAAAAGCACTCTTCCATTCAGGGAAGCTAAGGTTAAAGCAGATAAAGTCTTCGAGCAAATGTAAGATAGCGCCATGGGAGGACTGTCTTGCTAATTCAGCCCTAAAATATGAATATTAGCTCGAATCAAAGTCCAGCTTTTCAGCTCTGTCCAAATGTGGGGGCTCCTTTTTATTGGCTGACAGGTTTATTGGCTGACAGGGTAAACGGTATTAATGAGCAAATCAAACGCCTTAGTTTCCGTCGTTATTCCCGCATATAATGCAGAGGAAACCATCTGTGCTGCGGTAGAGAGTGCGCTCGCACAAAGTTATCCTGAGGTTGAGGTCGTAGTTGTTGATGACGGCTCAACCGATGGCACCGCTGAGGTGCTTTCCTCCTTTGGTTCTAGGATTTTGCTCAAGCGGCAAGATAATCAAGAGCGAGCTGCCGCGCGTAACACGGGCACCGCGCTTGCCTCTGGTGAGTGGATTAATTTCCTTGATGCCGACGATGAGTTACTTCCTGATAAGTTAGCAGTCCAAATGGGACTTGCTGCTCACGAGGAGACTGCTGCAATTTGGTACGCTCAGGTCCAGGCTCGAGACGGAAGTGGGCGCGCTAAGGGCGTGCTTGGTAAGGGCTCTGCGGGGGTCCATGATGTGTTTCGACGCCTCGTTTTGGAAAACATCGTTCCGATTCAGTCAGCGCTAGTGCGACGAAGTTGTTTGCAAGCGGTGGGTGGTTTTAGGAAGGAGCTGACTCATCTAGAAGATTGGGATCTTTGGTTGCGTCTGGCGGCTCGTTATCCTTTCGGTTTTCAAAGCACTATTGTTGCAAATTATCTGCAAAGTTCCACAAGAGAGTTGGCCGGTAAGGCTGCTCGTTTTTCGCTTTACGAAACAACATCGAAGATTATCAAAGAAGCACTTGTTGAGAAGCTCTCTCTAGAGGATCCACTTGCGAAGCGTGCCATGGCGAAAGCGTATTTTAGTGAGGCGCGATTCGCTCTGCTTTCGGGCGAGAGCCGAACTGCAGCGCGGCGGTATTGTAGTTCGGCGTCTAGCGATTTGGGAACCTTTGCGAAGTGCCACGTTGATTCTCTATCTCTGGCCTTGAAGTACGCGAGAGGATAGTCGCGTATTCATCTCTGAACTAATGTGTTTGGTCGAGGAGATGCGTGTGAGCGTGTTTCTCCAACGATCTAAATCGTCAGTGAATCTAAATAAATCGTCGGGTACATCTATTCGTTTGGGTTGTAATAGTTCGCGGGTGAACTCTGCAGCATCAGAGACAAACGCTACGTCAGCGATGCCCACTAAGGGACTTAGATTGATTCGTCGCGGATCGGCACAGAGAATCGCATACTTACCCTGCCAGGCTATTTCTAGGGCTATGGTACTAGAGTTTGGCGCAACGGTAACGTCGGACCATTCGATAAGATCTTCTGCCACATCATCTACAAAAGAAATTTTTGCTGACTGCCTTACGTTTGATTGAAGTGTGTGGCTACTGGTGAGTGGGTGAGCTTTGATTTTGATAGTTTGGTAGAGCTGTAGTGCTTCAGAAGCTATCACTTTGTTGAGTAGGGCAAGTTGAAATTGAGCAACTTCCTCAACCGCGTCCAGAGCAAAAAACAGCTTTCGGTCTTGTACCGGGAGTTTGCGCTGTAGGCGTAATCGTTGAGTCGCTAGATGCGCATAGCGATGAGCTTCGACGACATGTACCTCGTCGTTTGCTCTAGAGTTCTCGCAGAGAATAGATTTCACGTAAGGACTATTGCACAACAGGTGTTTCGGTTGTGGGTAGTCTGGATGCTCCGCAAAAAAGTTTGGCGCAAACCTTATTCGCAAATCGTTCGCGGAGACTGATGAGTGTTGGTATCCGATAAGCGGAGCCGAGTGCTGTTCTCTCCAGTGACCACTTAGTGCAAGCTCCCAGGGACAATTCTCCCAACAAAAGAGTCCCAGGCGAGGCTGGACGATGGTTTTCGTGAGCGCTTCGAATGTGGCAGTATACCAGCAAGCCTCAGCGCCTGATTTTCCGTAAAAGAAGTCCTGAGCAAACGTCTCGTGGGTACACCAGAACGAGATGGAGTTAGGGGTCACGCGAAAGCAAGAATCGAAGCTGAGCAATCGTCGACGCCTGAGCGAGAGTCTAAAGAAAAATCCTAGGCTTCGTCCTAAGGATTTGATGCTCGCGAAGTCTTCGAGCATCAAAAAGCGTTGTTCTGATGAACTTCGTGAGTCTAGTTCTCGAATACGTCTCAACGTTTCTTTATAGTCCGTGCGAGTTGAACGCACGTAGGACATCACCCAAAGTCTTGGATTATATTCTTGCAGTACTGACTCCAGGCCCTGCCAATAAGCAGAGGAGAAAACGCCTTTCGAGGCTAAGGTTTCATCGAAATTGGGAACGTAGGAAAAGATCACAGACTCGGAATCCGTCGAACTCGTTTGTTGTGGTCTCTTTCGTCCAGAAAGAATTGTCTGATAGAGCTTCATCAAGAAGAAGGCGGTTCCGCGAAGCGGATAAGTGAGAGACTTGAGTCGCGAGAAGAGAGTTTTGTTTAGTCTCTTGAAGGATATTGAGGTGTGCGTTTGGCAATCAAGGGTTCTAGCGAATTCGAGCACGGCGGTGTTGAGCCGGGAGTCCGTCAGTTCTGAGATCACTCGCTTCGGAGTTACTTCGAGTAAGATCTCCTCTATAGCCCAGAGCTTGAACGTGTCAAAAACGTAAGAATGCTGGTAGCTCGATTTGTCAGCAAGAGGACTCAGCCACCATAGTGAATACGGGATTTTTTCGAACTGTAGGCAGGCAGTAAGAGAGCGTTGGTCGAACTGCTTCTCTGCAAGTTCTTTGTTCCACGCTAAGTATCGCTTGATGAATTCTGCGGAACGCTGTTGAGCGTAGCGTGATAAAGAGACGATATTCGAAGCCTCTTCGCAGTCCTCCCATAGTAACAGAAGTTCTCCTTCAGAGCGCGTGCGTCGGGTGGCCTCTTTGTATGTATCAATGAGAACGACGCTGCTGTGCTTGCCGGTCGATACGGATTGAGTAGGGTTACGCTGAGCCATGCCGACTCTCAAAGGAAGCAGGGCCGTATCCTAAGGCCGAAAGTGTCTCCGCCCCCTGAGAGTAAAACGATTCTAGCGCTTCGGCGG
>QIGM01000033.1 GCA_003230795.1 bacterium | reverse complement strand
ATTACCTGGTGCTGCCGTCAAGAAAGAGGTCAAAACGCGAGCCCGCCCACAGACATATAAAGTGGTCCGGGGTGATAGCCTCTTCAAGATAGCGCAGAAGTATAAGACCAGCGTCGCCGCGCTACGCAAGCTCAACCCTGGGATTAAGTCCTTACTCCTTCCTGGACAAGAGCTTGTAATAAAATAGCGCTTGGCGGATTCAAATTTTCGCTTTTGAATTTTCGCTGGGCTGTTTTATTAAGGCCTTCGGTAGAAACTTCATATGAGCACCCTGTTTCATCTCTTTCCGATTCTCTCCCTTGTGCTGTACCTTTCAGCCAGTATTTCGTATGGAAGAGACTTGCTGTCGGAAAAGAGAAAGCTCGGCGAAAGTTTAGGACGAGAGATGTTGCTCTTAGGAGTCGCGCTGCATCTTCTGTCACTTCTTTTTGATCAACTGGCGCTGCTGTTTTTTCAGACTGATTATTCCCGTGAATTCCAAATAGTTCCCAGCTTCCCCTATACGCTTTCGCTAATCTCATGCTTGCTGGTTGGTATTTTCCTGTTGTTAGAACGTCGTCTTGACTTACGTTCATTAGGCGCATTCGTTTCGCCACTAGCGATGATGTTTCTTCTCTATAGCGGGGTTCTTTTTCATTTTACGCCTGAAGAACGTCTACATGGCTTGAGAAATGACGCTATTCTCTTACTGCACATTAGCCTTACCATTCTCGGTTATGTTGCCTTTGGCTTTGCCTGTGGTGTGAGCCTTGCGCTCATCGTTCAGGAATCACTTCTTAAGTCGAAACGTTTTTCTCTGCTTGGTAAGAAGCTCCCGTCTATCCGGATGCTTGATCGTTTGAATCGCAATTTCTTAGTAGGCGGTTTTTGCTGCATGTTCAGTGGGATTTTGCTTGGACTCTATTTTGGTGCCGCAAGCGATGTGAGTATTCTTGCCCAGAGTGCGCTGGTGTTAGGGACGCTTATCACCCTTGCTATCTACGGAGCCCTTGTTCTTGGGATGTTGCTACGTGGACTGCGTGGTAGTCGTGCGGCCTGGCTCTCGATCGCCGGATTTTGCAGTCTCTTGTTGTCCTTCGTTTTCGTGCATCTCATTGGTGGTGGTTACCATGTCCACTAATGCCCAACAAAAGCATGCGCCGGAGCAAAATGGGCAGAATGTTATTCGGCTTGCCGGTATAAACCACCGAAGTGCTCCGCTTGAACTTCGGGAACGATTTGCGGTCCTGGAAGAGCAGCAAGACTCTCTCCTTCGGCAGAGTTTGGACAGGCCCGAAATATCAGAAGCGGTGATTCTTAGTACCTGCAATCGAGTTGAGATTGTGGTGTCAACACCACCAGATGCAGATAGAGCGTTTCGTGAAAGCGTAGATTCGCTTTTCGAAATACATGCGGGCATATCACGCGCTAAGTTTTCTGGAAGCCTCTACCAGTTCGAAAGTGATTCGGCGATAACCCACCTATTCCGTGTTGCGGCGGGTCTTGATTCCTTAGTCCCGGGTGAGCCACAGGTCCTCGGTCAGCTCAAACGTGCGTACGTTTCCGCGAAAGGCCAGGGCGCGACGAGTGCACTGCTCAATCGATTGTTTCATCGTGCGTTCGGAGTGGCGAAGGCCGTACGAACGAACACGAAGATTGGGCAGAACGCGGTGTCAGTTTGTTATGCTGCGAAAGAACTTGCGGAACAAATATTTGGCGATCTCTCTCAGGCATCCGTGATGCTTGTTGGTGCTGGAGACACAGGAGCGCTCGCGCTAAAGCATTTTCGGTCTGCCGGGGTTAAGCGTTTTTATGTTGCGAATAAGACGCTCTCTCGCGCCGGGTTACTTGCAGAGACTGTTGGCGGAGCAGCAATTGAGCTTTCAAGTATCCCGACAGTGCTTCCGCAAGTGGATATTATAATTGGTGCGAGTGGCATCTCTCAAGACGCCGCGCCAATTATTGCACGTGCCGCTGTGGAACAGGCTATTGAAGCGCGGAGGGGTGACCCTCAATTCTTTATTGATCTCGGTGTGCCACGAAATTTCGATTCCTCTATTGAGGATATCTCTGACGCCTTTCTCTATAATGTTGATGACCTGCAAGCAGTCGTTGAGCGTAACCTTAGTTCTCGAGAATCCGAATTTGCGGCCGCGGAATTAATCGTTGATGAAGAGGTCTCACGTTTTCTCGCCTGGCTAAAGACTCGTAGCGCTGATCCTTCAATTCGCGAAGTTCAGCGCCAGTATGCAGGCTATAGAGATGTTGAGGTGGCTCGTACCCTTCGGCGTTTGAAATCTTCCGGTTTCAACGAAGAGCAATGTCGGGAATTAGAAGCTGCCCTTAAGGATATGGGGACAGCGCTGGTGAGAAAGACGCTTCATCAGCCGATTACGACTCTCAAGCATAGCCTGTCTGATGCGGGAGCATTGGATGAAGAACGAGCCGCTGCGCGGTTTCGCGACTATCTGCTTGGCTCAGGTGAGGACTTCGAAGAGTCTTAAGCCTGCACTAGCTTATTGCCTTGGGTTGCGGTGTCTTTGTTTGTGGAGTCAACGCTAGTTTGATTTTTCGAGTCGTCCTGCGAGTCGATTTCCGCTGCATCTTCTTGTTCTACTACGACTTCTTCGATCTCTTCTTCCACGACCTCTTCTTCAATAATAAGAGATTGTACATCAAGCTGTTCCACTGCGCTCGCTTCGGTAATACTTGACGCGCTTGCGGCTACTTCTCTCGCGAGTTCGTCGGAACGTGCGTCAGCGTCTACCCGCGAATCGGCCGTGGACTCAGCGGCTATTGCCTGACCTCGATCTCGAACGGCTGAGGAAATACCAGTTTTCGCAGATTCAAAAGATGAGAGATTTTGACGAACAGTCGCTTCGGCTGCTGCAAGAGAATCTTGTGCTGCTGATGCGTCAGAAAAATCTACGCCACTTAGCCCTGCTTCCTCTGGAGTCGAGGTGCCCGGTACTACAGCAGTGAAAGTAGTCTGCCCACTTTCAGGGCTTTCCCCTGGAGTGATAACCGCTGTTACCGTTTCATTTTCAGTGATGCCGGGGTTCTCTTCTGCCGCAGCGGCGAAGTCTGCTTCGGCTTGCGCACGAATAGCTTCTGACTCATCGATGAGCGCTTGCCGTCGTGTAGGATTAGTTTCGGACTCGATCTCTTCGGAGCGAGACTGCAAATCTTCGATCGTATTGAGAAGGCTCTGACTTGCGTTCTCCTTTTCGGAGAGCGAGGAGCTTGCATTAAATAAAATGCCGGTTGTCTGTCGCTCTTCGGCTTGAACAGGGGATACCGTATTTGTCGTCGCTGGTTCACCGCCCGCTGATTCCACCGTTATTCTCAGAGTGCCCTTTTCGAGAGCTTGGGCGTTTGATGTAGGGGAAGTCTGGTTGGCGCTAGAGCTTAGCGCAGTCTGGTTTGGACCGATTTCGAGTGTCATAATCCGTATATCCGTGCTGTATGTTCCTAATCACGAGCCGGTCCATAGCTACTAAGTATCCTTCTTCCATGTATATCCTCCGTACTATACGGAGCCTGGCTCTCCATCTTCTGGATAGCCGAAAACACAATTATTCCTATGCCTTAAGTTATTTATCGTCAATTTAGTCAGAAACTTAACAATCTGGCGCAGGTAGCCCCTCTGTGTTACCCACCTTATTTACCTCATCGTATCTAGGCAGCGCTGGCGGAGAAGCCGATTGTTAGTTGAAATCCTCATTCTTCTTATTAGTCTCGCCGCGCTTCTGTTTTCAGCGGACCGTTTGATCGAGCTGATTGTGACCTTCGCTCGAGGTCTGAATATCCCGACTATGGTGGTTGGCCTCACCGTAGTTGCTATCGGCACCTCCTTGCCCGAGGTGATGGCGTCGGCGGCAGCGGCCTTCAAGGGGCACCCAGAAATCGCGGTTGGAAATGTGGTGGGCTCCAATGTTTGTAATGTTGGCTTGATTTTGGGTCTTCCGGCTCTATTCTTTCCTATCGTCTGTTCCCGCAGAGTCATAGTTCGCCAGGGTGGCTTGATGCTCTTTGTCACCGGCCTGTTTTGGGCAATTGCCTTGTTTAATGGAGAGATCAGTCGAGGTATATCCCTACTTTTTGTGCTTGGATTTTGCGCCTTTATCTATGGGGTATTTAGAGCAAGTGCGTCAATGCAGTCTGCGGAGGAAGCAGTAGAGGATACTGCCGAAATTGCTGATGTGGGAAGCGTGCCAATACTTGTGCTTAAAATGATCGCCTTCCTTGTGGGGCTGCTTATTAGTAGCGAGTTCTTAGTTCGGTCGACTATTGAAATCGCTCGCGGTGTCGGTATTTCGGAAGCGGTAATCGCGATTTCAGTAATCGCTCTCGGGACCTCATTGCCAGAGCTTTCGGTGTCAATCGCCGCGGCGAAGAAAAATCAGGGCGATATTCTAGTCGGGAACATACTTGGTTCGAATATAAGCAATATTCTACTCGTGCTTGGAGTCACTGGTTTGATTTCTCCGTTCCCGATATCGACCGTTACGACAAAGTTTGATATTCCGCTAATGGGAACTCTAGCTGTAGCAATGTTTGCCTTTCTTTATTCAGAGAAGGGGATAAGCAAATCGAGAGGGATAGCACTCCTGCTGCTCTATGGAGTTATGATACTGCGATGTGTTGCTTTTCCCGAGGCTAGTTAGCATCGTTCGCTACGAGTGAGCTTAGCTGCTAGGCTACTTTCTCTTCTCTTCTCTTCTCTTTTCTTCTCTTCTTCTTCTGTTCTTTCCCTTTTCTGTCTCGATTTCAAGAATTCCCCCAGTCTAGTTCGCTGTTTGCTTGAACGTAAGCGTTCAGTAGGATAGGTGTATTCTGTAAGAACGGGTCATTCACGTTGTAATTCTAGGCTAGTACGAAATTGTCAAATGCTAATCGCATTTGTAGTGTTTTCTGAACGCTTAGTCTTTGTCCCCTTCGGGGAG
>QIGM01000279.1 GCA_003230795.1 bacterium | reverse complement strand
GTTTCGGGTAATTTAGACTAATTACTGTGGCCACAGAAGCACCAAGACCAGGTGTTTCCTTGGCGGCACAGTAAGCCTAAGCTGAGGTTTTGAAAGGTTTATCATGTCGAAACTAATCCGTCAGTTTTCCTCAGAAGCTGTGACTAACTCCTTTTTAACGGAGTCCGGAATGACGCAAAGGCGAAAAAGGAAGACACGTTCTTTAGATTGTAATTCCCCACCAATATCAGATAACAGAACTCGCACGATGAAATTTCTTCACTACGCCCAAACACTCGCTCCAAACCATAGGACCGAAGGCTCTCCACTTCGTCATGGAGAATCTGACTGGACGTTCAAGGTATCTCGACGAAATTCGAAGATATCGATTTTCTTCGAAAACGATCGAGATCCGGGAACGGTTCGAGTGGCAGTCAATTATGACAGCCTCTACGGACACATAGCGTTTCTATCGGTAATGCCTCAACTGCTTGGGGGAAAGCTCTACGCAGTGAATGGAAATCCAGAGGAAGAAGGGAATCGACTATTCGAACGTTTCTTAACCTTCATAAACGGTGATGCTACCGTCGCTACAGTGTTCACGGAAGTAGCGTCCATGATCGAGGCAGGTGATTTCACCGGTATAGCGCTCGACAAAGCGCGTTCATTGGCAGACCCCAACGACTACAGATCACCACATGAAAGGAATTGGGAGATACTGGAGGAACAAATTTAGCCCAACGGTTGAATGAAATAGTTCTCGACTATAACAATAGGCACCGCCCAGTGACGTGATTACAATCTTAATCACGTCACTGGGATCTTTTTTACTTAGGCTTGCTGCACGCTATATAGTCATCGGGAAAAGGAATTCCCGATATATTGTACTGTAGCGGAAACACTTTGATTTGAGAAAGCCCCTTGCTTTGTCAGTAGCCTTCAGTAAAAAAGGTGCCAGAGTAGGACACCAGACCCTATCGATCCTAATAGCATTTTCATGCTATTCTTGTGAGTTGAAGCGTTTGGAATCCGTAAACTTCGATCTCGTACGTCCCTATGAAGACTTTCAGTTCTTATTTCTATTTTTG
Organism: bacterium; assembly: GCA_003230795.1. Lineage (GTDB taxonomy): Bacteria > Bdellovibrionota_C > UBA2361 > SZUA-149 > SZUA-149 > SZUA-149. The sequence goes on along the minus strand of QIGM01000279.1, from coordinate 3,860 downwards.
CATCTTTTGCCTCTCAGCGGGAGTATTCGATGCTCCGGCTCATGCTCTCGACTGTAATCAGAATGGAATTGAAGACGACGTTGAAACAGTAACAAGCGACCTTACTCTGCTTTTCTCGCGGAGCTTGAGTTTCGGCTCCTTCCTTACGGGTGCTGTGATTGACATCAATCTGGATGGAAAGAAAGATGCGGTGTATGTCACCCGTCCCCTGGCTCCGTTTGAAGTTCATATTTCTACGCTTCGCTCCCGGCAGTTTGTTGAAGAAACTGCTGTTTTTCAACCTTTCGGGCAACAGTTCACTCCCCACTCAGTGCGAGCACTCGACGTTGACGGGAATAGTTTTCTCGACCTTGAATTTGTCGGAGAAGAGCGCTCTACGTTGGCGTTTAATCAGGGCGACACGACCTTTGTTTACGCCCAACCCGAAGCAAGGCCCGGGCTACCTCGCCCAAGTGACCCCGGTGAGCGGGTAACGACTCGCTCGTTTGACATCAATCAAGATGGTCGAACGGACGAGGTTCGAGTGACGGATCTTGGTTATAGCTTTTTGTTGAGGAATGCTGAGGGAAATTTGGATGTGTCGCAAACAATTAACTATCTTAGATTGCGTAGTAGCGACTGCTCTGGCACTGCTGAGGAACCAGAAGGCAATCTCTTGCCGCCAGTTGACCTAGATAACGACGGAGATCTCGACCTACCGACTATCACGGGCCGCATTTGCACTGAATCATCCAGTCCAAGCCCACGTGATTTAATTGGCTTCTTTGAGAACTTGGGCAACGGCATGTTTCGGGAAATATCCGGCCCGAGGAGTGTCGGCTCATTAAGGTTCCTCAGCTATTCAGACGTAGATAACGACTCCTTCTCTGATGTCGTGTTGGCTAATACCGTTCGAAATATTAACAACGTAACTCAAGGAACTTTTTTCAGCTCAGGAATTGCGATTGCCTTCGCGGTGAAAGACCCTTCAACTCAAGATGTCAATAAGAATCAAGTGCCTGACTCTTGCGAGCGAGCGGTTCCTGGTGATTTCGATGGTGACCGACGAGGCGACTATACGATCGTGCGCAAGGGCGTTAGGCCAATCCTCAATTGGTTGACGCTATCTGAAAGCAAAACAGAGGAATCAAAAGGCCTCGGTTTTGGCCTCTCAGCTTATGATGAACCTTACGCTGGAGACTTTAATGGGGACGGGCGGATGGAGATGGGAGTAGTTCGCGGCCTTGAGGCGGAGCTTCCCGGTTTCTACGGTCTCTATTGGTATAACGCTCTGGGAGAATCTAGTGTAGCGGCTGAAGAAACTCAGTGGGGGCTACCAGGGGACATTCCGCAAACAGGTTACTTCGACTCTGATCAGAAACTTGATCGAGCAGTAGTTCGTTCAAGCAACGGGTTCCTTTATTGGTATATCCGAGGCTCCTTAGGAACGAACTATCTCGGTCTGCCTTGGGGAATTCAAGGAGATGTCATTTATGCAGGTGATAGGAACGGGGATGAACTCGATGAGCTGATCGTCACCAGAGACTTTCTTGGGGGATTGTATTGGTTCAGTCGCAGTGTGAATGGAGAGTTTAGCGACATCACGCTGTGGGGACTAAGTGGCGATACGCCTCTTCCTCCTAGCGACTTGGATGGAGATGGTAAAGTCGATTACGCGATTGCTCGTTCTGGTGCAGGAAACTTGCTCGATATCTATGTTATCAAATCTTCAACTAACACTGCTGAGGTCACGCGATTTGGACTACAAGGCGATATTCCATACTTCAGCTATCTGGGAGGAGAGAACTCGCCCGAATTAAGTGTCTACCGAAAGGCGCCCTTTCTCTCCGACACAGAGTTCGGCTTCGGATTTGAAAATCAGCACTTTGCTAAATCTGATAGTGGCTTTATCCGTAGTCGTTACTGGGGAGTTAGAAACGATATCCTTATTCTGCCCAACGGCTCAGTCGGCCGATAAGCGCGCCGCGCTCGGACTTGCGAAGTTTAAGGTGCCAGCAGGCATCTCTGGCTGTTGTTTGCAAATATTTTTTTGGAAATGTCCCACGGAGAAACAGTAATCGGGGTTATAGAACCTTCGAAGATAACCTGCTTAATGAAAGGACTTCTTCTGCATCAAGGCTCTCGATTCCATCAACTCGCTGGCCCACCAGACTAATCAGCCTCGGTTCAAAGCTCTTGTTTAGTTTGCAAAATTCGAAGGCCCCTTTAAGGGCGGCCAGAGTTGTCTCGCCAGATTTGACTTCAACGGCATAACACTCGCCGCCGGGACCAAGAACCACATAGTCGGCCTCGTAGTTTCTATGCTTCCAGTAGTATGTTTCCCATCCCGCTTCGATGAAGCGTGCGCCGACAACGTTCTCAAAGTAGTGACCAAAACGTTCTGCTTCGATCGAAGCTGTTACTGGCCGTTCGAATGCCTTCACAAGCGCATTGTCGTGAACCACCAGCTTAGGAATGCTTTTGCGACTTCTAAAAGTCGAAGCGCTGTATTTTTCGACACCGCTTACGAGAAAAGCTTGAGACAATAGATGGAGATACGTCTTAATTGTCGGTATTGTCCCCCGCCCTTGAAGCTCACCCTGCACTTTATTCAACGACACAATTTGTGCAGGAAGTGAGACAGCGACTCCAAACACTTGTCGCAAAAGAGACGGAGAATCTACGGGGTGGAGTTGCAGTAAGTCTCGACCAAGCGCGGGTTCAACGATTGAGTCTCGAACGTAAGCACTCCAACGGGAGACATCATTTAGAAACGGCGCAGCACCAGGATAACACCCGAATTCGATGAAATCCCGAGTGGACATGCCAAACGTTTCCTGCGCTTCACGCAGGTTCCAGTGCTCGGCCCGAATCAGCTCAAAGCGCCCAGCCAATGTTTCGCTCAAGCCTTTTTCTACCAGCAGCGCTGAAGATCCCGTCAGAACAAGCTTCATCCCCTCGCTCTGATCCCAGAGTTGTTTCACCGCTTCAGCCCAATTCGTGACTTTTTGGATCTCGTCGACCGCAAGTAAGCGATCCTCGCATTTCGCTGCTTCATCCCACCACTCGCGGAGAACCTCTGCGTTTAGCGGAACAGGAGAGTCCGCGGACTTATAGACTCCCTTCCCTGCTAGCGCGGACTGCAAGGCGGTAGTCTTTCCGACCTGTCTTGGCCCTACAACTACCTGGATCAAGGGTTTATCTTCGTTAATACGCTGCTGTATACAGCTTACGAGTTGACGGTTTTTATTCATGATATTAAGAGGTTACATGAGCAATAACATTTTGTAAAGGATGTTTTATAAATTGTCGCAAATCGCATTGGAGGGCCTAGGGGGGACAGTTCCTTTACAAGAAAATCATCAGAAATCCTCCGCTCGATTCCTAACTATGCTCACATAGACGACCCCGACGAGTTGCGTCACGTAGAAGTTGAATGTGCCTATCCGGATCGCCCGTTGCTAACCATTCAAACCAATTCTCTATCGAACGAAGAAGCTCCGCCCAACGCTCGGTGTAGTAAAGTAGACTGTCTTTTCTCAACCCACAGTGAGCGCCGGCACTTGACCAAGCGTACTCGCTAGGATGCAACACCATACCGGCCTCAACGGGGTTTCTCTCAACGTATCGCAGAGCAATCCAAAAGTAATCGTCTCTGATGGGACAGGAATAAAATCGTTGCTGCCAGAGATGCCCAGTCCATCCCATCCGTTGATTGATCATTTGTGCGTAATGCATATGCACAGCCTGTAGCGAACGGCGTAGGCCATCGCCACTAGTTGGCACAAGGAGATGATGAACGTGGTTGTTCATCAGACAATAACTTAAGACATAGGTTTCGAACTTGCGTGTATAGAACTCCATGAGCTCAAGATAGAAAC
>QIGM01000571.1 GCA_003230795.1 bacterium | reverse complement strand
ACTAAGGTAAACTGCAAGTAGAAGTAGGGAAACGGCCCAGCAAGTCTTGCCGGAGTAGGAGTCGCGAAGACCTAGCAGAATCGCAAAAAGGCACAGCGACGAAGCGAGGAGGCCTAATGGTAAGGAAAACACTTAAGTGAGATGATGTTAGTGAAGAAGAGCCAAAATCGTCCATCTGTCGGTGGGGTGAGCGAACCAGTGAGTCGATGTTCGCTCAGATAGAGAGCTAAAAATGCGAGCACGGTGAATACTAGAACTCCCGCTGCCCGTAGCTCGACACGTGAGTGGGTCTGAGAGGTTTGAAAGGATCGAAGCAGGAGATAAAGACCAATCAACAGAGACGCAGCATACCCTGAGGAAAAACAGAGGGGGGCAAATAGGGTAAGAGCAACACCAGACCACAAGGAGATTCTATTCTCGATTTTGCCCAGAAGCGTAATTGCGAGCACGGTGCTTAGAAGGGAAGTGTGAATAGAGGTTTGAAAAGCCCAGAGATGATTCTCCCAGTTCAGCGTGGAGAGAGGAAAAATAGCGCTGAGGTACGCAAGCCAAGACAATTCAGAAGGCAAAATGCGTAAGCATAGTTTTACCACTGCAAAAATGAGTATGCCGTAGAGAAGGAAATTCAATACCAAGTGGATTCGAGCATCCCATCCAGTCGTCAAATAGAGAGACCATACGAGAAGTTTCGTACTGACGATGAAATGTTCATTGTGCGGGAGGAGGAGCCATTCTAGAGGGAAAACAGAAGAGCGAAGGCCCTCAGTGAGTATCTGCCATTCGTCCCGATGAGGGACGTTTACAGCGGTACGAATGACGTGGAATAGGTGAATGAAGTAACAAGCGGCGAGTGCCGTCGCTGAGGCTAGTCCAGGGAAACGGGATTCGCGGCTACTCAAGAAGGCTCGGTGCTAAGGAACGCCTTACTTTTACGCACGCTATCGAGGAAGGCTTCTGCGTCTTCCTGATTGAGTGCTGAAAAAAGGCGAAATAACGATTGAAGGAAAAGGCGCCTCGTATTGGGATATTCTTTGTTGAGCATTTGAAGATCTATCAGCAGTTCTTCGTCTTGGTTGAGCACACGTTGCATTGTCGTTAAGACGGCTCGGGAGTTGGGAGTACTGAAGGTACTGAGGGCCTCTTTGTCCTCGATTGACTCTCGCATCGTTTCAGCAAGCGCGACCATTGTCGCGTGAAAAAGAGACTGAAAAAATGCGGAAAGCTTGTCGTGTTCTTTTCCGGGGAGGTGCGATAACTTGGCTCCGTACTTGTAGAAGAGATTCTCAATTGCGCTTGATAACTCTCCGGAGCGTTCTGTTCGCGTGAGCACGATATTCTCTCCACGCAGCTTCGGAATATCATCAGCAAACATCGTGTGTATTCCCAAGACTTCAACACCCGGAGCGGAGTGACTTAGTAGGCTCGGTAAGACGCAGCTTTTGATTGAACAGTTCTCTATCACAAGTTGCCCCGGTCGCAGGAGCGGCAGCAGTTCTTCGAGCACCGTATCGGTGGCTGACATTGGGACGCTAAGAATTATCACATCGGATGTTTCGGCAAGGTCTTGGAGTGAGAGTCCATCGTCTACATCTGAAAAGTGAACTTCAACGCCGGCGTGTTCGAAAAAACGTTGAAACCATTGCCCCATTTTCCCCTTTCCGCCCACAATACCAAGCGAACGAAACGGTGGTTCAACGAATGGTTCCTGAATATAGGAGCCAACGATGGTGATCTGCGCGGTCTCGCCGGTGGTTGTTCTGCAGAACTCTTCGAGAGACTCTATGCAAGAGCGAATATTGGGGTCGCTAATAGAGCCTTCGAGGCTAAGATGAAAAACGAAAATACCCCGAGGGTCTGGTCGAGAGTGAACAAAAAGCAAATTTGCGTTGTGCTTAACGCTAATTACCTGCAGAAGTTCGAAAAGTAAGCCTTGGCGATCTTTCCCCGGGTCAACAATTAGATGGGTGACGTCTTCACCAGCGCGTTCTTCTCGCGCTGACTTCGGTGAAGCACTGCCGGCTTTAAGAACGACAAAACGAGTCTTGTTCTCGCTCTGGTCTGCAATATTCTCTCTGAGAATCTCAAGTCCGAAAGACTCGAGGGTTTCTCTCGCAGCGATAACTCCGTGCCCCTTCGTCTTTGATTTGCTCAATTGCTTGGCAGCAGCAGCGGTACTTCTTGTTGCGACCAAATCGCACTTTGGGTAGCTCGTTTCGAGGAACTGAGAGCACTGTTCAAGCGCTTGCTCTCTGGAGTAAATAGCCTTTAGCTTGCTGGCGTCAGAGCCGGGAAGCGCTCCGAGACAATGCTCGATAGGCATCGTATAGCTGCTCTCGACGTGTACTCGTCCACGGTATTCGAAGAGTAGATCGAGCGTTTCTGTTATCGGACCCTTTATGACGTTTTCAAACGGAACAAAACCATACTCGGCCTTCTTCTCAGCAACAGCCGAGAAAACATCCTTAAACGAGCTACAGGCAAGACCTTCCTTCGGTGGTCGATATTTGCGAAGCGCCAGTTCTGTGTATGAACCCTCGGGTCCGAGGAAGGCAGCTTTCATTATTTCACGGCGATAACGTCGCCGTCCTTTAGTTTCGGATTTGGTTCACTTCCCTCTACCACGAGATTATAGTCCAGCTCGTAGCGAAGTTCACCCTGCGCCGTTCTACGGATTAAGATCACACTGCTTTCATCTGCAAAAGGCGCGAAGCCTCCTCCTGTGGCAATCGCCTGAAGAAGCGTGATGTTATTTGCGCTTCTAAACTCTCCAGGTTTGAAAAACTTACCCGATAGATAGTATCTGGTCGGGGCCGCCTGGAGGACAGTGGTGGTAACCGAGACGGAAGGAATGAACTCCTGAAGTCTTGTCGAAACGTCATTGTTTATTTGCTCGAGAGATTTATCGATTGCGACAACATCGTTAATAAGCGACATCGTGAACCGGCCATCTTCTCGAATGAAGACTTCGCCCGAGAGACGTGGCTCTCCCCAAACCTTTACCATTAAGACGTCACCGACTTTCGCAACGTAGCCCGCGGTGGCGCCGGCTTGATCGTCTAGAAGTTCCTCGATTGGGCTGGTGTTTTTTGCGGCACAACCTAGCGTAAAGCATAGCAGGGCGGCTGCGATGAATAGTGTTATGCGTCTCATGTTACGGCAACTCCTCAAATAACTTTTTCATATCCGCATATTTTGGATGCTTTTCACCCGCGTGCTTGATTGCCTTGGCAAGTGTCTTCTTCGCGGCTGCCTTATCGTCAAGCTCTGCTTGTACGGTTGCAAGGTGGAATAAAATTTCAGGATTTGGTGGTCGGCTAAAATTCTGTTCCTTGTGCTGCTGAATAGATTCTTCGAGAAAAGGAAGTGCAGCCCGTGGGCTTCCTCGCTTGTAGTGAATCCAGCCGAGTGTGTCGGATACGCTTGGTTCGTCAGGCAGTTCTTCTTTAGCAGTTTCAGCAAGACGGAGGGCCTCGTCGAGATTGCCGTTAAGCTCATCCGCTAGTAACCAAGCCAAGTTGTTCGAGGCAGGGCCAAAGCGCGGCTTTACTTTGAGAATATCGCGATACACTTCCGCAGATTTCTCAAGCGCCCCTGCACGCTCATGTGTGAGTGCGAGCATCATGTGTGTGGGGATGTGCTTCGGGTTCTTCTCAAGAAGCTTACTGTAGTTCTTCGCAGCTGACTCTAAATCACCACTTACGGAGTCAATTGAGCCAATCGCGAAGTATGCCCCAATGAGATCGGGACGCTCTTCTAGTGCACGTAAAAACAAACGACGCGCGTTTGCGAAGCGATCAGCGTCGACTTGGTTCGCAAGTGTTAACGTTCCAAGTAGGAGATCATATTCAGGTTTGGAATTCTCGCTTGTCTTTTGGAGCTCCTCCATCTCATCAATGATACGTCCGAGGTCGTCACCTTTTTTACTACGCACTGTTGCAAGACGACGTGCAGGCCCGAGTATGTCTTTGTCGAATGAGAGAGCTTTGCGATAGAGCTCAATTGCTCGGCCGACATTCTTCGCTTTCTCCTCAAGAATCCCGAGTTTGAAATAACCTGAGGGGTTTGTTGGGGCGGATTCCACGAGATACTCGTAGACTTTTCTCGCTTGCTTGAGGTCTCCTTCGACCACAGCAATATCAGCAAACTGCACATTCGCCGCGAGCTGACGAGGGTATCGTCGCAGTACTTGCTCTAGGTGTTGCTTGGCCTGGGCGAAGTCCTGCTTTCGAAAAAGAATTCTCGCAAGCGCGAGTCGAGCCGAAACATCTCCACCTTCAATAGCGATGGCTTGGTTTAAATGCTCAATTGCCTCACGTGTCTTACCGAGTGAGAGCTCAACCAGTCCTGCGCGACGAAACGCCGGACCGAAATTGTTTTGAAGCTTAATGCTTTCCAGAAACAGTTTGAGCGCTTCCTCCGGTTTCTTATCGAGTTGCGCGTTACGACCTTTGAAGTAGTTTGTTCCTGGGTTATTAGGTTCTGCTGCATTTAGTTCATCGGTGAGCGCTCTCGCTTTTTCCGTATCTTTGCGGATGAGGTACATGTCATACAAACGATCACGGGCGTCGTGGCGAGTTGGTTCAGCGACGAGCGTTTCTTTGTATTGCTCGATAGCTTCGTCTCCCATCCCACGGCGAAGGAGAAACTCTCCGTAGACATATCGTAAGCTAGATTGATCGGGATTTTGGTCAACGAGCGTAGAGAGCACTTCTTGCGCATCAGTCAGACGTCCTTGTCGGGAGTAGAGGTCAGCGAGTGCCATCTGCACCGGTCCGTTCCCAGGCTTAATCTTCAGCGCTGCTCGGTAATGCTCTTCAGCCTCTTGGTGATTACCGTCCGCAAGCTCAATATTCGCGAGACTCGCTAGTGCGACAATATTGTCACTCTCTACGACGAGTACGCCTTTAAGAATCTCTCTTGCGCGTGCTCTATCTTTTCTGGGGCCGGCCGCTTCAATGTTGGCCTTTAGCACTAAGGCTTCAGTGTCTTCAGCATTTCGGTCGAGTACCTTTTGGATATTCGATTCCGCAAGTTCGAATTGTCTTCCCGCGAGCAGAATAGAGGAAAGGTGAAGCA
>QIGM01000531.1 GCA_003230795.1 bacterium | reverse complement strand
GGAGTCTCCGGGCTGGGAGTCTCCGGGCTGGAAGTCTCCGGGCTGGAAGTCTCCGGGCTGGAAGTCTCCGGGCTGGAAGTCTCCGGCTTTGGACTTTATGCCCTGCGGTTTTGAATGAATTATTCCGTATGTTGCAATGCAATTCGTGCTACGCGCGATAGTGTAATGAAATGGGAAACCTATTTGTTCTCCGGCCCAATTTCGCTCGATCTCTGCAGTTGGGAGGGCTCGTAGTATAGAAGGAGAAGGCTCTATGGATAATGAAAAGCAATGAGACACTGTGCCTAGAAGCGCTCGAACGCGTCTTGTCTTACCCCTAATCGATGATTTCGAAGTTCCGACTTATTTCCAGATTTGGAGATTCTAGTTGTAATCGATACGTGGTGACTAAGAAGATTTCGCTTAAGGTGCGAGTTGGTTCTAAGTTCGGGAGGATTCGAGGAGAATAGAGTGCTCAGCGGGTCGATTTCGTTTTCCTCAATAACTATTCCGAGGACATTTTTTAAAGAACTAATGCCAGACAGTGTGAAATCACCGACATGCTCAAGTGCTAGGGTAAATAGCGAGGAGAAATTTTCCCCGCTGTGGTCTGGCGCTAAAGATATTGCCCGAGAAGAATCTTCTTCGAGAGAGAGACTTTGCGCCGGAGAATGCGCCGGAGAAAAGGTGAGGAACGAAGCAAAGAGAGCGCCATAGATAATCGTTCTCGTTAAAAGTGATTTGGCTAGAAGCAGATGCTTGTTCATTGTCTTTAGGAGTTGTTCTGAGAAGAGTCAGCTGCACCGACTTCCTACGTCCTCACGGTCTGAAATAACATCACAATGCATGGGATTTCTCAAGCGCATGCTTTTCTTTTGATATTTCGGTAGCAAAGGATGAGGCATTAGGCTGGTAAGAGGCTTAAAACGCTGACTTCGGCCGGACAATTCCAGCGAATCGGAACGTTCACAACACCTACCCCGCGAGTAGTATAGACAGGCGTACCGTAGCGAAGCGAGAGTCCTTCGCGAAGTTCGCGGTCTTTAATATTGTATTTTAGTGCTCCAAGTAGCGGCACTTTTATCTGACCGCCATGGGTGTGTCCTGCAAGGCCGAGGTCAAACTGAAAATTAGTTTTCTTTATAGTTTCTGAGATGAAATCTGGATTGTGACTTAGCAGTACTCTCCATTCGTTGTTTGGCTTTATATTCGGAATGCTCGGGAGCTTTGGATGTCCAAACATCTTGTCTTCAACACCGATGACCCGCAGTGTTCTGTTATTCCTTTCAATGCAGAGGTCTTTGTTCTCAATGTTTCTAACGCCGTAGTCGCGAAATATTCCAGCTCGAAATGTCGGAGTAGTGAATCTGTCGTGGTTTCCGAAAACTGCATGAACACCGTCTTTACTTCGTATGTTTGCGAGGAGATCGGCTACTTCGCTAGTGAGTCGATGGCTGAGTAAATTCTTCGGACATTCATCAAAGCAGTTCGTGACTGAAAGACCGTTCTCGCGGCTTGCGATTGAATCCTGAAGGGCGATGTAGTCACCGCCGAGAAGCACTAGGTCAACTGATTCATTGTTCAGCAGGGTAATCGCACGCAGGATGAAGTCATGCGGTACATACGAGCCTAGGTGGAGGTCGCTGAGGAAACCTATGCGATAGTGAGAGAACTCTGAGGGCAGACCTGCGATACGTATTTCTTTATGCTCAACACCTAGATCGCTGTTAGCGTTCGCGATGAGAGGCACGCCAAGGGTGCTGCCGGTTGCCAGTGTGCCTAGCTGTAGAAATTTTCTTCGTGAAATCATAACCGCATTTGTCCCAAAACCTACTGCTCGAAGAGACAATTAGTAGAACGACAGTCGAGAGTGATTTCCTTAGGAGAATAATCTGCTTTGAATTATTGCGTTGTTTCAGCTAATTACCGCTGAAAAATGGAGATGGGAGGAGCTGAAAGGAGCTTTTGCACCTTGCTCACAGCGGATCGAAATGGTACCGCAGAATAGTCGGGGAGGAGCAGAAGCTTAAGGCTTCCATTGCCAAGCCTGCTTGATGTGACTGTTTTTCAACAGTCCCTTGATGTGTTTTGCTCGACTTGAGTTTCATCGATTTTCTGGAAATCTCCCATGCGCATAGTATCTTTGATCCTTGTTTTCATCTTGGCATTCTCTAGCGTCGCATTTTCCGGATGCAGCGCCTATTTGGCGATGACGGCGAAGGAGGAGCCAGACATCTCGCGCGTTCAGGTTGATCTAGCGCGAGAGCAAATCGAGCTGCAACTTGGCGATCCTGTGCAGTCGAGTAAGCTCGCAGACGGCGGATCCGCAGATATCTACCATTACGTATCAGGTGATCAGCCGAACGCAGGCAGGGCAGTGCATCATGGTGTGCTCGATGTCCTTACTCTTTTTCTTTGGGAACTCTACGCTAGTCCAATTGAGCTCGCCCAAGGCACGAAGAAAGGTCTGGAGATACGCTACGACGAAAACGACGTCGTGATGAGTATTAGAAGAGTCGCGGTTGTAGGGGAAGCTCAAGAGTAGGAACGGCCACGACGCTGCATCCTTCATTAAATTACTCGTATTTGCGCCTCACCTCGATGCAGGGAAATTCCACCTCTGAACTGCTTTTGTCGAGGAATTAGCCGAAAATAACTCTTCCGAAATCCGGCGCTGCATTAGCGCCTCTTGTCTCGATTAAGCCGCCTGCTTAGACAGAGGGCGGTTTTTCGGAGTTTGAGAGTGTACGGCTATTGTTCCAATGCCTGCATTGAGACAATCAATGAAAATAAATCTTTGCTTAATGCTACGCTAGTTGAAGAAACGCAAAAACGAGTCGTCAGATGTTATTGCATGTTCTGAAAATTGCCGAGTGTGCGCTGCACGTGGCAAGAAAACTAGAGGATTCTTCAGATGCCACATACTAGGAATGTTCGAAGCAAATTAAGCTGCATGCCATCGGTAAAAGCGTATCAATACGAAGATATCATTGTGCTGAAGTATTATGACGACGGTTTGTCCTCAACCGTACATTGTCCACATTGTCTTTGGGGTGGAAGTGTCGATCAGTACACAGGACGACATGCCAGCGGATTCTCGGAAATGAAATGCCCAGATTGTAACGCACGCCTCGGAACAATCACCCCCAGCGAGTCACACTAAGCGGACAACTAAGAATGTTTCCGGCGCACCAGCAACTTAAAAGCCTACGTGGTGCCTGAACGTTCCCTCTGAAAGGGGACATGATAGTCATCAAGAAGATAAAATCTCGACAGCTTTCTCGCTGTGGTGGGAATTCTTTGATTTGATAAGACCCCCCTGCTCTAACCTCAGCATTCAGCTTTTTCTCCACTCGACAGGCAAGAGATTGTCATAGATGCTAGAAACAAACGTAAAGAAACAGGAAATTCATAGTGTGATGACTATAGAGCTGAAAAAAAGAGATGGGTAAATTTAATATACTTGCATTTATTGTATTGAGCTTGGTGTCCTTAGTTCCGGATCTGCTCGCACTGTTTCATCAGTACGGCTTAAAAAACCATGTCTTCCCGTACGAAGTGGCGGGCTATCTGAAAATGCTTTATAAGATTCCTTGGACAGGGTTTGTGTTTGCCGTGTGTTTTGCACCAGTCGCTAAGCTTGTTTTTCCGAACAGTACAAAGATTAAGTTTGATGAGATGGCAGGTTTCATATTGATTCTGCCATTGGTGCAACTAATCGTTCCAACGGTGCTGCCCTTAACTGGCCCAGTGCTAAAGGCAGTAGGAATTCCAGTTTCAGTAGCGGTGCAATTTGTCTATGCAGTGCTGATTGCTACTATCGCTCGCGGTGTATTGGGTCTCGAAGCATTAGGTTTGATTTCAACTTTAATCGTGGGCTTCGTATCTGGGCTTACGATTGCGTCTGTCTATCTCTTACCGGGGCTTCCGTTCTACCCTTCGTTTCTGCCTTACTTCTTCATTGGTGGAACCATGGCTTTTATCTGTGCACGGAAAATGCACTAGGGCGGTTTAGTAAGAAGATAGCTCTTCAACGTAGTGAATAGTGGTGTCTGCGGCCTCACTAAATCCTGCGTTTTGAAAGAGGCTCAATCGAAAACGAATCGGACCGTCGAGATTAAATATCGGAGTATGCTCTTCGGTGTCGTTCCAAGGTTCGTTGCTCAGCCCCTCGGTGATCGTATCTTCGACTCTTGAGCGTAGACGATTTTTTTCATCTCGACGAAAACGGCGAACGACTACATCGAGCAGTCGCTTAGTTTCTTCGTCTTGGAGTAATATCGCTTCAATCATCCCCTCGACTAGTGTTCCGAGTTCGGCTCTTCTGAGATTTCTCTCTGTTGTTCCGAGGTCGTTGCAGGCGTTTGAAGCAAAAACCATCAACGAAAATAGATTTTCAAAAACAGTAATTAGAGGTGCGTGGTGCTCCAGCTTCTGCAAGCCGATACCGATTTGGCTCACCTGTCGACAGAGCTTGTTTTGATCCCGATATCGTTCATCATCGTCAAAACAAGACCAACCATCGTCGAGAATACCGAAGGCTAGGCGTTGAGCCAGGGCAGAGGAGTCCTGTCCGATAGGCGGACGATCTGCGATCACCTGTGCGATGAAACGCGGAATCTCTTCTCCAGGAAGTTTAAGATGGTAGATAAGGTGCTGTACGTCTTCGATACGTAAGCCCTGTCTGCGGGCTAAGGAAACGACTAAATCTTCAACCAGTCGGCTCGAAAAATACACTTTTCACTCACATTTCTGTAAAAACCGGCCCTTTTCCTATGAAGAATACGTAAATCTAGGCTAAAGGTCGCCAGCGTTGAGCCCTAGGTAAAAGAACTATTGTAAGTAATTACTACTACTTAGCTACCTAAAGCTTGCGCTGCAATTCGCACATACCTTAATTATAACAGTCCTTAGCAATTTAGATAAAGCTAAAGATGTCGAGGATGCAAGATAGTCATAAGATAGT
>QIGM01000466.1:2906-7872 GCA_003230795.1 bacterium | reverse complement strand
AGGCGAATCGTTCTGAGTACTACGAGCACCTTCAAGGAATACGCGAAGAGGGTGGTTGGGAATCTTGGCTTAAGTTTTTTCTTAAGGGCGTACGAGATGTCTCCCAGGAAGCGACAGAAACGGCAAGGGCAATAGTTAACCTGCGAGAATCCGACCGGCAAAAGATAATTGATGAACTTGGAAGAGTGGCAGGAAACGCACTCAAGGTTCACGAATCGCTTTTTCGATTCCCACTAGTATCAGTCAAAGCAATAGCGAATCTACTTGGAGTTAGCTTCACGGCGGCGAACCGACTTATTGAGCGCCTGGTTGACGTCGGAATACTAGAAGAAGTAACAGGAAACGCCCGGAACCGTGTTTTTCGTTATTCTGCATACATAGGTTTATTCTCAGAAAATTAGGTGACAAGGTAGTGATAAAAAAAGAGATGCAGAAATGAACGGAAAAATAATTTCTCTCTTCTCAGGTATCGGAGGGTTGGACCTGGGCTTTGAAGCCGCGGGATTCGGAATTGCAGTTGCTGTTGAAAATGATCCCGATTGCCGGGAATCGCTAGAAGTAAATAGGCCTGATTGGACTCTAGCTGAGCCAAGCGGTATTGAGTACCTGTCTTCGAGATCATTGCTTAAACAGGCGAATCTTCGAAAGAGGGAGGCCGCATTGGTGATCGGCGGACCACCCTGTCAGCCATTCTCAAAGTCACGACTTTGGGTAAGCGGAAATACGCCGGGTCTCTCAGACGCTCGTGCAAGGATGCTCGACGACTTTTTTCGGATTGTCAACGATGCTTTGCCAACCGCAATAGTAATCGAAAACGTCAATGGGCTATCCCAATCAAACAAGAATGAGGCAATGCAGCTAATCGAAGCCGAACTGCAGTCAATAAATCGGAACAACCGAACGAACTATTGCCCAGTCGTTATACCCATAAATGCAGCGGACTATGGAGTGCCGCAAAGCCGACATCGACTTTTCATCATCGCACATCGCGATGGAGAGATATTCAAGATGCCATCTCGTACCCACGCGCCGCCGAGTCTAGGTCACGAATCGAACAACGAATTAGCGCAATACGTGACTGCATGGGACGCGATCGGTGACCTAGACGAAAACCCGCCGAACGAAACGCTGGAACTAACTGGGAAGTGGGCCGACCTAATTCCATCAATTCCCGAAGGACAAAACTACCTATGGCATACCAACAGAGGAGGCGGGCTACCCCTATTTGGCTGGCGGACCAGATATTGGTCGTTTCTACTAAAATTGAAAAAGCGCGAACCGTCTTGGACTCTCCAGGCTAGTCCCGGACCTGCCACCGGGCCCTTCCACTGGAAGAACCGCCGGCTTTCAATTCGAGAAATGGGTCGTCTCCAAACATTCCCGGACAATTATGTCTTTGCCGAAAACCATAGGGCCGCGACCCGGCAACTTGGTAACGCAGTTCCACCAGCCTTGGCGGAAGTGATATCGCGCGCGATTGCGAAGCAATTTTTCGGAATACGAATTAGGACAAAAAATATCTATCAGATCGATAAACGAACAGATACACCACGATGCAGCCGCACCAAGATAGTACCGACTAAATATCTGTCTCGTCAGTCGAACTACAAGGATCACCCGGGGCCTGGTAAAGGACCAAGAGCCATAAAGGCCTGGTCAAAATAAGAGGAACGTCCAAATGAAGCTCGGCGAAACGCTATGGAAAATACCCTTCAGTGACAGTGAGAAGCAGAGGTTAGCGAGCGAGCTAAACAAAGACACGGGACTTGTCCATTCCGTATTCGTTGACAACCACAGAAATTCGCAGATGTTTGATTCAATCTGCCGAAAAATGACAAGAGATATTACGGGATTCCGGCCCAACTCCGAGCCGTACCGGCGACGCGTCTCCACCGAGGTTCTGAAGGCGCTAAAGCAAAATAAGAGTCGACAAGACTTCTGGCGACTCTATCAGGGTTCTGTAGTTGATCATGTAGTTAGTAACTTGTCCGCGTTGAACCAGCTCTTGGCCGATACTGAGGTTCCCGATGATTTTGATTGCACTTCAGACGGAATTCTAGCGGCCATCTCGGAACACGCAAGAGACTATAGTGTTCACGATAGGGACCTTGAGGTCCTTTACGAAATATGGCCTTTTGGACGCACCGATAGGATCCGAGAATATGTTGCCAATTGCCCGAAGTTTGACCGTTTTCGGGCGATTGAAGAAACAGCAAGAAGTATCGAATCGCGTCTTGAAAAATACGCGAACGAGACACGTACACTAAACGCAGAAGCTACTTCACACCTATCTTTAGAGTTCAAAGAGAAAGGTGCAACCAAAAAAGACTTGAAGGCCGCGATTGAGGGGTTCGCAACTACGCAGACGGCGCATTACAAGACGTTGGATGGGTCGATTCAACAGTTAACAGATCAACAAACTCGCCTTGAAAAACTATTTCGCCGGTCGGAATCTCGACGCTCGTCCGAGCGCAAAGAATTTGCCGTCGAGACAGAGAAGCATCTGGACCTACTCACGAAAGGAATAGCTAACCTCAAAAAAGGCCACAAGGAATTCGAGGGTAAACTCGAAACCTATCCAGAAAGGAGACAGTCGCCGCAGCTTCTGGAAGTTCCACAAGCAGCCACGCGCAACTCGCCATTTTCAGTATTGCGAGAAAACAACGGATATAAGGGCATGACCGAAATATCCGTCGACACCGCATTGAGACAGTTTCGCGACATTGCTAAAGCGGATAAGTTAAAGAGCGATACCGACATACTTGTATATTTCTACTCTTCTATGCTGAGTAGCTGCATTCTCGTTGATGACAAGGACGAATTCGACGTTTGGAATTTGGTGGTTGGGTGGGATCGTGCGCAAGTTACTGTCTGCGCATCTCCACTATGGGTTGACGAAGAGTGTTTGACAGAGCATATAGCCTGGCTTTTTGAAGAGCCTGAAGAGCCTAGGTCGATTACAATTCTGGATTTTGATCTCGGTTATCCAGAAGGCTATCTGCTTCCCTTTCTCCGCGCATGGCGCCGATCGTCAATTAATCTGCCGTGGAAAAAGATGATATTAACGCCGAGTTCTCCGAACTGGCGAGCTTCGCGCGGTTTAGGAGATGAGGTTAGTCTTCTGCCGGCCTTTACCAAAGACGCACACAAACTCTTGCGCAAGATCTCTTCCGAATCCAATTTAGTTTCCGCCAAGGTCGTGAGGTCATACCTAAATGACATCTCATTTGGCAGTAAGAAGCCAACGTATCCTCCAGCACCCGAAAGTCATGATGATCCCGACAAGGAAAACAGATCTATCAATGAAAACGTTTCCGCCCAAATAGAAATTCTGTCCCGGCTCCCGCTCGACACTGAGGAAACAAGCAAATTCGTTTCGATGGCAAACGCATACTGGGAGAGGAGGGGCGGTTGACTTCTGGCAAGCACAAGTCACATGGAAATGACGATCTGGGTCAGGATCTCGTCGATGCTGTTATTCGCCTAATTCGCTACTATGGCAGCGGAAGAAGAGCCAATTTTGTCCACCAAGTCTTCTCAAAAGCCGCTGACTACTGTGGAATTGACCGAGCCGGCAATGATCGTGCGCCTTGGCAGGTTTACAGTCGACTGTGTGACTTTGGACTCGTCGGCCAATTCGGCCCTTGGGCTGAACGCACGTGGCAATGGCAAGGCGACAATCTCCTGGTCCTTAACAAAAAAGTTGCGATGTTTCCGTTGGCCCTCAAGCAAGAACGCCCACTAAGCGATCTATACGAGTCTGGATTGTTTGAAAAAAAGACGGCATGGATAGAATACGCGCAATCAGATCATCCGATGAAATTGACATTTCTTGTTTCAACCAACGTTGCTCAACTGCTCGCATTGATTGATGGCGCCAAAACTGACATAAGCGTTGCGCATTCCAGATCTCATTTATCGATATTGCCAAGCGCCGAGGAAATTGCTGGGCTACTTTCCAGCCGCATCGATTCCCCGCCTTCGTCTGAGGATATTGAATTTCTAAGTTCGATCAGTGATCAGTGGGAATCTCACATTTCAGACGATGTCGACGTTACCTATCTCCTGAGAAAGAGAAGAGAGTTTTCACCTGGATTTCAGTATTGGATCAAACACTCGAGTAATGAGGGATTCTCAGAATTGAGGACCAGTGACTGGGTTCCACTTTTGCTATGGTGGTTCGGAAAACGAAAGTGGCAAATCAAGTATGTAAGATCAACGGGTGATCTTCTTATTCCTACTCGTCTTTTCTTCATGCTCCCAGAAATGGTACGGCAAAGCATAGTCCAACACACAATGGTTTGGCCAAACCACAAGAGATATGGGACTGAAACGTTTGCCGAGTTCGCGTCCGTTGATGCGTCTCAGGTAACAACACTTTCCCGCCTCTACGCACCTGCGTTCGAGATCGCATATGGATAGTAGGCTCCTAAAATTGTCCCAAAATATTCGGGCCAGTACGTTGTCATACTTGAAGACCGCATATGATACGAATAATCAAATCTTCAATGAGAGCCGCAATCAGTATATACGGGCGGAAAATAGCGCAAGCAAACTATTTAACGAAGACCTTTTTGAATTAATTCCACGTTATAAAACGGGCGACCAACATCTGGAAGAATTCTTGTGCAATTTGGTCGCAAGTGAATCGTTAGCATCGAAAATAGATGTGAGCGAATTTCGGAAAGCAATCGCGATGCTGCGAGAAGAGGTTAGCTATAAACCGTACCTTCATCAGTTGGCTGCAATCAATCAAGCGATTCTGCACCAAAAGAACGTAGTTGTTACAACTGGCACTGGATCGGGGAAAACGCTCTGCTTCCTTTTACCTCTCCTCGCAAACCTCTTTATTGAGAGCATAGGCTCAGGGAATCGAACCAAGTGGGCGTCTACCAACAAGAACGTTAGATGGTGGCAATCTGGTGAGTCACGATATCAGTATGAGCGCGGATCAAAGCGTAGAGCT
>QIGM01000466.1:0-2871 GCA_003230795.1 bacterium | reverse complement strand
CTTGTGCGCGACCAAATAGAGACAATGCGTTCGATTCTTGACTCTGACTCGGCCAATGAATTCTATGAAGGGACTCTAGATGGTGACCGAATTTTTTTTGGTCAGTATGTTGGCGCTACTCGAGGGGGTGGGTCGCCACTAAACAAAAAAAGCTTAAGCGAAGAGCGTGAGTATCTTCAAAACTGCTATACCGACTATCGGCGATCGCAAGAATTAAGGAACGGCGACGCTAATTCAGACCTTTGGCGCTACGTCGAAAATCCGACGGGAAGTCAAATGCTTCTGCGGTGGGATATGCAATTAGCGTGGCCCGATATTCTAATTACGAATTTCACAATGCTATCAATAATGATGGTGCGTGCGCGAGAGCAATCACTTTTCGTGTCCACGCGAGAGTGGCTGGATGAATCACGCGATAACGTATTCTACTTAGTACTCGACGAGCTGCATTCTTACAGAGGAACGCCGGGCACAGAAATATCGCATACAGTCAAATTGTTCCTAGATAAGCTTCAACTTTACCCGGGTCACCCGCAGCTAAGAATCATTGCAACTTCCGCGTCTCTTGAAGACCAATCGCACGGCGATGAGGACCCGAAGTTTTTACGAGAATTCTTCGGCAGCAAAGCGTCGGAGAAGCACTTCGAGGTGATAGAGGGATCAAAATGCCTTGCAAATGTTGATCCTATGCCAGTGCCATTAAGAGAAAAGCTCGGTGATACGTTTCTCAAGTACGGACAATCGCATATCACGCTGCAGGATGTTGAAGAGAAGATGGCGACTCTGGGTCTGCAGGCCTTTTCCTCGCAGGAAGGTTCGTTTTTTGAAAATCAGCTATCGCTTCTACAGAACAAGATGCGGGCGCAGTATTCTCAAGCGACAGATCTTGGACCGGTCCCATTCGGATATCGGGACTTGGACGAACATCTGTTTGGAGGTGCTAAAGGGGCTGGCGAAGGGTTTCTCCAATACTTTCTGGATCAAGATAGTGAGCGGTTCATTAACTGTGCCTCGAAGATACGTCTTCACATCTTGGTGAAAAACCTTACAGGTTTGCGTAGGGCGATGATCGCCGAGGACGGCGTCCTAGGCGATAGGCCCAAAATATATGATCAGGACTCCAAATTTTGTACCGAAACTGGCCGAATAACCCTTGATGTACTTTATTGCCAAGTCTGCGGAGAATTATATTATCGTGGTTTTCGTCAAACAGACAGACGAGAGAACGCCCCTGCCAACATCATACAAATAACGAATGAACTGGACCGACCGGCAGCAAAGACCACGCTGATCTACATGCACGAATCGAATTCGATGAAAGCCCCGCCGACACATTGGGATACTGGGCGATTTTGCACAAGCAAATTGCAAATAACCCCGATACAAACGGCGATTCACAAGCCGGATCAACTGACGGTTCACTGGAGGGAGTGTGAGCCAAACGTTCCCCCGACGAGTTGCATTGTTTGCGGGTCCGACTGGGGCAGAAGGGGTGATGATGTTCGTAGCCCAATTCGTAGCATGGGCACCGGTTACTACAAGTTCAGTCAGATACTTATCGAGCAACTATTCTCAGCCTTGTCAGAACAAACTGATGGCAAAGGTTCACCATCATGTATCAGTTTCAGCGATAGTCGGCGGGATGCTGCGAGGTTTGCTGCAGAAGTTGAACTCAACCACTATAGGGACACGCTACGCGCGGTTGCAGAAAAAATAATCCGGGAGTTCGCTGCGCGTGTCGAGCAGCGAATTGGGTTAGTAGATGCTGTCTTAGAGAATAAGGCTATTGATACTGACGCGCTTCCACCGGCCTTAGCGGAAGACGTAAAGAAGATTTATCTTGATCTGAAGTTTGATCACTTCTCTCGCGATCAACTTCTCAAGAAATACAGCAGTCCGCTGGTTTCTTTCCGCGAGCTCGCCGAGTCTGTGGAACTCCATCTGGTAGAGAATAATTTTCTCGTAAATGGATACGGTGTCGAAAGGCAGAGTAAATCAATTCCACTATGGACGGCTTTGAAAAAGTCCCCGTCTGCACGCTCCCAGGAAGACCAAGCGCTAATTAGAGATGCTCTCGATCATTTGAAAGCCAATATTGGGGCGGTGATAACGGATTCTCTGGGCAGAGATTTCGAGTCATTGGGTTTCGGATGGTTGACCGTGGATCGAAGTCGAGGCCTTCCCGAGGGCGTTCCCGATAATAAAAGCAAAGAATTTTTCACTCTAGTCGACATGGTGCTTCGATTCCTGTCTTTCTACTATCTCACTCGTCATACGCATGAAATTGGATTAGAAAACTATCAGTTTCCGAAGTACTTCTCCGATGTGTTGATGTCACTGGACGTAGCGAAAAAAATAATCTCACCAGAGCAACTAGAGGATCGCGGCGGTCTGTTTCGGGAAGTTCGAGGATTTCTCCAACACTACGGTGTGGTTGACGATCGACTGAGAATTGACCGTGAGAACATTTTTATTCATTTGCCACAAACGTCATTTTGGGAGTGTGACGTTTGCCGAGCGAAGCACATGTTTCATGCGGATGGCCAATGCAGGACAATAAAACATCGCCAAAGATGTGCGGGCACGCTTGTACGTAAGCCAGTTTCCGAAATATTCGCCCTGGAGAATTACTACAAAGACTTTCTCCAAGAAAACCGCCATACATACCCGATAAGGACGGCGGAAGTAATCGGCCATACGCCGCAAATTGAGCAAAGAGATCGACAGCTAGCGTTCCAAGGAAAATTTCTCAGGCGAGACGTAACTCCAGAATTGTCAGTGCCTTTGAAGCTTGATCTGCTTTCAGTTACGACAACGATGGAAGCAGGCGTGGACATAGGAAGTCTCAAAGCAGTATTTCTGGCGAATATG
>QIGM01000032.1 GCA_003230795.1 bacterium | reverse complement strand
GACTTCCATTCGATGAACGGGAATCTTCTTCGGAGCGTCAATTCCCAGCCTCACTTTGTCCCCACGGATTTCCACGACGACAATCGTGATAACATCAGCGATAATGATGCTCTCGTCCTTCTTTCTCGATAAAACCAGCATGCTTCAACCTCCATTCAAGTCGGAGTTTCATTCAGAATTTCTGAACGAAGTACATCCATGTAGGGTGAACGCACATGCGTTCTTGGAACAACCCCCTGAAAGTCATACCGCCATTATGGCGATAGCTTCTCTCAAGGGGCTGCCCTAACAGATAAACTCCTGTGAATCGGAAGTCGAAACCTCATCAAAAAACCGTAAGAACTCTCTCTACTTCCAGCTAAAGGCTCAAAATAAGGCTTCAGCTGAAAACAAGTCTCAAGTATTGAGAATTTAAGCTTTTTTGAAATAACCGCAGCTTGAAGCGGAAATATCGGGGGAAACTAGCACACTTGATTAGCTCAGACAACGGGCTCTTAGTTCAGCAGTAAAGGTGTAAGAATCGCCTGAGAGCTAGGGTACAGGATAAACCCGAGATATGCGCTCTATTTTACTCGCCTTCCCCTGGGCCTCATCAAACTCAATACTCACCCCGTTTATCAGCGCATCCCCCTTCGCCACATCGAATTTAGTCGGGCGGCCAGTCTTAAAACGCTCGACAATCGCCTCCGTATTGACGCCAATAACGCTGTTATAAGGCCCACACATACCGACATCGGTGATGTAGGCCGTGCCGCCTGGCAGCACTCGCTCATCAGCAGTTTGAACATGCGTGTGAGTACCAACAACCGCATGTGCTCGACCATCAACATGCCAGCCAAAGGCAACCTTCTCGCTGGTAGCTTCCGCATGAAAATCAATAAACACGAGATCCGCATCTGCTGCCTCAGAGGCAAGTAAGTCATCCGCCATGCGAAATGGACAGTCTACTAGTTCACCAGTAAAAACCCGCCCAATAAGGTTTATAACCGCCACTTTAAGCCCTTTAGGGCTTGTCCATATGAGACAACCCGTACCAGCAGCGCCAGGAGCAAAGTTATGGGGTCTAAGAATCTTGTCTTGGTGCTCTTCGTAGTAAGGAATGATCGTCTTCTTACCCCAGGAATGATTTCCCGTAGTTATAATCTCTGCGCCTGCCGCATATATCTCCCCTGCACATGAGGGGTCTATGCCCAAGCCGCCGGCAGAATTCTCTCCGTTAACGATGCAAAGATCAGGAGCGAACTCATCCTTCATGGCGGGCAGATGCTCTTTGAGAGCTCGGCGGCCAATTTTTCCTACGACATCAGCGAGAAAGAGAATCTTGAACATTTTTGCTTCAGAGTTAAGGGTATTAGGGAGCAGCAGAAAACGGCTTCTGGCACGAAAATCTAGACATAATTTCAGCCCGTCGAGCCTACCGGCTACATTCTGCTGAAGCAAGGTGAGGAAATATTTCCTACCACCGAACGTGCATTCTGCAATATTGCAGGGGGGCTCTGCCCAGGCAAACGGATAAGAAAAGGGCTTATTTGCTGCGATTCTTGCCCGTTTCTTATCCGTTTTAAGTGTTTTCTTGCCTTAAGGAGATTTAGCTGTAACCATATATGTATTAGAAGACATCGTAAGAGTGTAAGCACTTATCGCCCATTGCACTAATCGCGAACCTCACTAAAGGGGCATTTAGTCGCAAAGCTCCAGGCTCACTGGACCCATGCTCAAGGGGCGAACAAGCAGACGTTGGTTTTAGGAACAGAGTTTCGAGAGAGGGAATCAAACCATGGCCGAGAACAAGTCTGGTAAAAGCTCATCCGCAACCGCAGAATTCCGCGCAATTATTGAAAAGGATCGAGACACTCGACAAAAGAATTCCTGGAAAGGAACCTGCCTAGAATACCTCGAGCTCGTCAAAGCAGACCCCGGCATTGCCCAACTCGCCCACCACCGACTCTTCGAGATGATTCGAGGAGAAGGCATAGAAGAAATCAAAGTCGAAGAAGACCCAAAACTCTCACGCCTCTTTAAGAATCAACGCCTGCGCCGCTTTAACTTCTTCGCCGAAGAGTTCTACGGCATGGAAAACACGCTTCAGGCCGTGGTGAGATATTTTCACTCAGCCGCTCTTCGCGGTGAAGAGAGTCGACAGGTGCTCTACCTCGTCGGCCCAGTAGGATCAGGTAAGAGTTCACTCGTTGAGAAGCTCAAAAAAGGATTGGAAACGCTACCACCGATTTATGTAATCGATGGATGCCCAATGTATGGAGAACCACTCCATCTCATTCCTAGACACCTAAGAAAAGAATTCGAAAAAATGCTTGGGGTGAGAATTGAGGGGGATATCAACCCCTCTGTTCGACATCGCCTTAAAGAAGAATTCAAAGGAAAATGGGAAGACTATCCCGTTCGCACGATTGAATTTAGCCGCAGAGCGCGCGTGGGAGTTGGCGTAGTGCCACCAGTGGATCCTAATAACCAGGATACAAGCGTACTTATTGGTAGTGAAGACATTTCCAAACTAGACCGCTACTCCGAAGGCGACCCAAGAGTATTGGATCTCTCTGGTGCCCTCAACATCGGGAACCGAGGTGTGGTCGAGTTTATCGAGGTATTTAAAAACGAAACTGAATACCTCCACGCCATGATCACTGCGACCCAGGAAAAATCCATTCCTGCTCCGGGACGTCACGGCATGATTTATGTCGATACCTGCATCATCGCGCACTCCAACGAAGCTGAGTGGAAGAAATTTAAAGCAGATCACACCAACGAAGCTATTCTAGATCGAATGGTTGTGGTGAAGGTGCCTTACAATCTTCGCTTGTCTGAAGAAGTAAAGATTTACAAGAAGATTATTCGCCAATCTAGCTTCAAGGCCGATATTGCGCCGCACACCATTGAGCTCGCCTCCAAATTTGCCATTCTCACAAGACTGGAGTCGACCAATAAATGCGACCTAATGACAAAGCTGAAGTTGTATAACGGTGAAGAAGTCGTTGAAAAAGGAAAAACGAAAAAGATAGACGTCACCGAGCTGCGCGAAGAGGTAAAACGCGAAGGAATGGACGGTATCTCAACTCGCTTTATCATGAAGGCGCTCGATAACGCGCTCTCTGACAACATCGAAGCGAATTGCATACACCCACTCAATGTTCGCGAGTCATTGATTAAGATGGTGAAAGACGCTGACTTCCCGGAAGATATCAAACGCCATAGGCTAGAGATCCTTCGAGACATCATCCACAAGGACTACCTTGAAATTCTAGAGAAGGAGATTACGAAAGCTTTCGTTTACTCCTACAAGGAGCAGGCAGAGACTCTTTTTCAGAACTATCTCGACCACGCCGAAGCGTATGTAACTAAAGGCAAGGTCAACGATAGCAACACTACTGAAGAGCTCGCTCCGGATGAGGGCTTCCTCAAGTCAATTGAGGAACAAATCGCGATTATCGGAACTGCTGCTGACGGCTTTCGCCAGGAAGTTATCGCCTACCTCTGGTCCATAGGACGACGTGGCGAGAAAGTCTCCTACGAAAGCTATGAGCCGCTCAAAGAGGCGATTGAAAAGAAGTTAATGGCGAGTGTTCGCGACGTATCTCGTATCATTACTAAAGCTCGAACTAGAGACTCCGAGCAGCAGAAAAAATACGATACAATGGTCGAACAGCTGATAGCAAATGGCTACCCACCTGATAGCGTGGATATCATTTTGAAATACGCCGCGAATCATCTTTGGAAAGACTAGCCATAGCTGACAACCTCAGAGGGAGCACGCTATGAGCACCATTTTTCGACCACATGTCGGCGACGCACAGCGCTCTGACAGGAGCGCTCGCGATCGCCAACGCCATCGCCAAAAGATTCGCGATTCCATTCGCGATAACATCGCTGATATCCTAGCCGAAGAATCTATCATCGGCCGAGACAAGGATAAGATCATCAAAGTCCCTATCCGCTCAATCAAGGAGTATCGCTTCATCTACGGCGATAACGCTCCTGGGGTCGCGCAGGGCGCAGGCGAATCTAAACCTGGAGATGTTGTCGGCAAAGGAGACCCAGGGCAACCTGACGCCTCTGGCGAAGCAGGAGACAAGCCTGGTATCGACGCCTTTGAAACCGATGTAACGCTCGAAGAATTAATAGACATCATGTTCGAGGACCTCGAGCTGCCGGAACTTCAGCGAAAAGCGCTGAAAGCAATCGAAAGCGATAGAGCAACGAAGCGCAAAGGGGTTCGGCGTGAAGGAATCCGTGCGCGACTCGATAAACGGCGAACGGCAAGAAACCGTGTAAAGCGGATGCTTGCAGTACAACAACGAGACGCAGAGGAACAAGCTCAACAAGAACTACCGCTTGAGGAAGAGAAGAAGCGCTTCCCCTTCCACAAAGATGACATGCGGTATTTCCACATCGCGAACGATACGAATCTTCAATCGAACGCCGTTGTTATTTGCATCATGGACACCTCTGGCTCCATGGGCACGGTGAAGAAGTATCTCGCGCGAAGTTTCTATTTCCTACTCTATCAATTCGTAAGGCTAAAGTATCAAGAAGTGGAAGTCGTGTTTATCGCCCACCATACTGAGGCGAAAGAAGTAACCGAGCAGGAGTTTTTCCACAAAGTTGAGTCCGGCGGAACCTATATTTCTTCTGGCTACACCAAAGCCTTAGAGGTCATCAAAGAGCGCTACCACCCATCGCTCTGGAACGTGTATGCCTTTCATTGCTCAGACGGTGATAACTTCTATAGCGATAACGAACGTGCGCTTGAATCGGCAAACGAGCTCTGTGAGCTTTGCAATCTCTTCGGCTACGGTGAGATCAAGCCATCAGGAAGTGCCTACTATAGTGGTAGCATGCTTGATGTATTCGGGCAGATTGAGAAACCGAATTTCCAGTCTATTGTCATAGAAAAGAAAGAGGATCTTTGGGACGGTTTTCGTTCTTTTATGATCAAGGACAAAGTAACAGCAGAATCTGTTGGCGCAGGCG
>QIGM01000278.1 GCA_003230795.1 bacterium | reverse complement strand
CTTGCGAGTGGATTCCGGAAAAGGGCTTGAAATACTACGCCGGCACCACCTAGTGCGGCACCTGCGATAAATCCCAACAAGACTCGCGGCAGGCGTATCCTCCAGAAAATATCGGCCTCTACCCCTTGCCCCCAGATTAGTTCGCGCAAAGACCACTGCATCGACACTCCAAGGAAAGGCGCAAGGAGTAGGACTCCGACACAAAGAAGGAGCAAAAGACACACTCGAAAATTGACTCTAAACTCAGACATCATTTCTAGAAAACTTAGCTAATGCGATGTTCTCACCATTCTCAGGGTTCTCAAGCACCGAGAAACTCGTGTCGTAGAGATGCTCCAAGGTCTCCGACTTCATGAACTGCTGTGAAGCCCCGTCAAAGACAAGCTCTCCAGCCTTCAATGCAATAATACGCTTGCTTATCGCTGCCGCGCTGTTGAGGTTGTGGCTCACCATGCAAACACCCTTGCCCTGCTCTTGATGCAATGTGCGAAGCAAGCGATACAGCTCTACTTCGTGCTTGGGATCAAGATGAGACGCGGGCTCATCTAGCAGTATCATCTCAGGCTCTTGCGCAAGAGCAGCGGCAAGCAGTACTCGCTGTCGTTCACCACCGGAGAGTTTTGAAAGCTCCCTCTTTCGAAGATGCTCGACATTGGTAGACTCCATCGCCTGTTCAATCACAAGGCGCTCTCCGCTTCGAACTGCGAAAACTCCACTTCTATGAGCAAAGCGACCAACACCCACAAACTGCTCAACTGTAAACCCTGGCAGCATTCCGACTACTTGCGGAACGTAGCCTATGCTCCGCGCAATCTTCTTTCTTGAGCAGCTTCGGATATTCTCATCTTTAAGTCTGACTTCTCCATCGAATTGAAGTAGACCAAGCAAGCAACGAATCAGCGTCGTCTTACCAGCCCCGTTGGGGCCAACAATAGATACAAAATCTTCTTTCTCAATGTTAAGCGATACTTCGCGCAATATTGGCGTAGCGCCGAAGGAAACTGAGACTGAACTAGCGCGTAGCATTCTCTTTCACTTGAGTTTGAAGCCCGGCGGGATAAACGGAGGGATTAATCGCCTCGGCGAATAGCTTAAGTGTCTTCACTGTTCTTGGACCAGGATTCACGACAAATTCATCATCAAGCAAGTAGAGGCGTTTTTGCTGCACTGCTTTTAATCTTGGAAGCGTATTCCAAAGCTCAATCGTCTCTTTCCTAATCTTCGCACTCTGCTCCTCCCCTGCTCCATCTGCAAAGGGAATGAGATCGATAATCACGTCCGGATTCAGTGTCAGAAGAGCTTCTGCGCTTAACTTTCCATATCTAATCCTTGATTCCAAGACATTCCGCCCCCCAGAGAACTCGATAAGCTCGTGGTAGAGAGTGGAGGAGCCTGCGGCATAAATCGAATCAAGTGAGGCATGTTTTAGGTGTCCACCAACTGTAACCAACACAGTGGGGCGATGCTCTCCTCTTCTTTGCTCTCTAACGGCGGCCATCCCTGCACTCATCTGCGAAGTTAGTTTCTCCGCAGCGTCCTTACTATCAAGGCTCTCTCCAATTGTTCGAATAGAGGCAAAAATATCTGCGAACGACTCTTGCTTCGTGAGCACGGCCTTTATACCGAAGGAGTCTAAGCCATCTGCAAGAGCCTGATGCCCTGGTAAACCGAAGACCACGGTGGGGCGAAGCGAAACGACTGCTTCTATATTGGGATCAGAAAATCCACCGACCTTAGCTACAGCTCTCGCCTCCGCCGGGAAATCGCAGTAACTAGTCACTCCCACCACCTGCTTTCCTCGGCCTAGTGCGTACACGATTTCTGTAATGCTAGGCGCAAGCGAGATAACTCGCTGAGGCTTCTGCGCCGTCGAGGAACTCTCCTCGGCGGACGCAAGAGCAACGTTCAAAAAGAACGTAATTACAAAAGCGAGAAAATGTAGGCTATAGCGAAGCCTTAACTCCTGCATATGCAGAAAATCCTCGTGTCCCAAATCCATTCACTTCTTCGTAATCTTCATCAAAAAGATTATCGATGCGAATGAAAGGCTCAAACAAATCGCAAACGAAGTACGAAAGAGCCATGTTTACAACTTCGTAGTTATCCATTTTGCTTCGGTCGCTGTCTCTTCTGCTGTTTACAAGAATCAGAGAAGCAGTGGCGCTTAATCCCTCAATCGGCTCTGCAAATACCTGGAACGCTGCGCGATGTCGCGGCCGTCGAGGCAAAACCCCTCCGGTCGTCTCATTTTCAGAGTCGGTGTAGGTATATGCGAGAGATGTATCAAACCCAGGAGCCAACTCTAGAGAGACTGCTGATTCTACTCCAATCACACTCGACTCTTCAATATTCGCTGCAAGAAAGGTCGTGCGGTCAAAAGTGATCAGGTTATCAATCTCGTTTTGGAAGAACGTCACATCCGCAACTGCTCTACCGTCAAGAAAAATCTGCTCAACTCCAACATCATATCCCCAGCTCGTTTCTTCCTCCAAATCTTGATTTCCAAACTCTGGAAAGAAGAGTTCGTTAAAACTAGGAGTCTTAAATCCCGTGCCGTAACTTGCATGGAATCGACTGCCGGTTTCTTTCAGCCGATATGCTGCTGTGGTTCGAAAAGTTACCGCATCACCAAACTCCGAATCATCATCGTAGCGCACACCACCGGTGAGAAATAGAGCGTCATTGTAGGAGAACTGCTTTTGCGTAAAAAATGAATTAACCTCTCGCTCTTCATCAAAAAGCCCAAGATTTTCTCCAATGTCCTTCTTGTAGGTATGCCCTACGGAAACAACACCTTCCCACGGCATTAGGAAATCAACCTTTGTCGTTACTGACTGAGTCTGGTTATCAATCGTGAAGTTATTGAAGCTCGTATCTGGGTCAATACCCGTAGTGTCGCGATCAGCAAACCCTAACTCAATACTTGGAATGATTGTTTCCGTTAGGCTCTTTGTGATCACGAAAGAAGCAAAGAGATCGTCATTTTCCTGAAGATAATTCAGATCATCTACTGCCCCAACGGCAAAATCGAATCCATCAAGCTCTGCTTCCGCGGTCGAGTATCGAACCGTCAGGTCTGCGGAACCGTCTTCAAGAAAACGAAAGCCACTACGATTCGATATTGAAAAGTTATCATGTGAATCACCTTCAGGGTTTCCGCGATTTGATGCCGCAGCGGAAATACCATCGGTATCAAAATATGACACTGTCGTTGAGGTATGAAACAACTCCGAACCAAAGGAGCCTGCCGCTTTGTACTGCTGAGTCCCCTTGCTTCCTGCTTCTACAGAAACACTGCCGTGCGTCCCCTCCTCTGCCGTCTTGGTAATGATATTAATCACACCACCAATCGCATCAGAACCGTACAACACACTTTGTGCTCCTCGAAGCACTTCAATACGTTCAATGTTTTCTGCTTTTAGATTCGCAAAATCGAACTGCCCTGTCGTGTTGTCATTGGCTCGAACGCCGTCTATTAGCACTAGCGTGTGATCCGATTCAGCCCCTCGGATAAACACACTAACGGTTCGACCTGGGCCACCGGTTTCTGAAACTTCAAGACCTGGAAGCGTTCGCAGAAGCTCCAGCACCGTCGGTTGCTTCTTTTTTTCAATCTCTTCTTCGTCAATAACACTAATACTACTTCCGACCTCTTCGATGGAGGTGGGATAACGATTCGCTGTCACGACGATTCGTTCGCTCGAGCTATCCTCGCTCATACTCTCATCTGGAGTATTCACGATTTCCTCAGCATGCGCGTTAGTTGTTAGGAGTGTAAAGGCAAGTGGTAAGGCAAACGCCACAAGGCGCGATAATAATTTCATTCGATTCTCCTTAACCTCCCCACGGAGGCAGAAAAAACAGATGAGATTCACTATTCAAATATCCTGGCTCTGGCTCAATCTACTAGCTACACCTTCCCAATGAAGTCCCAATTGATAATTACCAGGGCGTTCATTCAGTGGCTGAGAACTTAAAAGCTCTCTATAGCGTTCGTCACCAATACAGTTGCGGGGCAGCGTGGGCTTCTCACCCAGGCTCTTTATCTAACAACAGATGTTGTCGGAGAAACAGCTTTGACTTCCTTGAAAAGAAAACCTGTAATCATCTGTTACAGTTAGTAACAATTACATCAGTAGCCTAATTCCCATGCCCGCTACTAAAACTCAACCCCTTTTTGCGCACGTATTCCATCATTAAAAGCGTGC
Organism: bacterium; assembly: GCA_003230795.1. Classification (GTDB taxonomy): domain Bacteria; phylum Bdellovibrionota_C; class UBA2361; order SZUA-149; family SZUA-149; genus SZUA-149. The sequence continues at coordinate 780 of QIGM01000278.1, read as the reverse complement.
TTCGGGGACTCGATCACAGAAACGGTGTCAGCTATCGCGAGGATATCCGGGTGGGCGTTTCGTCCAGTCAGCACCACATGCATTCCCTCAGGCTTCTTCTTTAGGGCTTCAACCACTCTAGAGGCATCGACATAGTCAAAAGAGGTCGCGACGTTAATTTCATCAATCAAAATAAAATCAAAAGAGGGATCTTGGAGCATCTTCTCAGTTTCTAACCAACAGCTCTCAGCTCGCGCTATGTCCGCTTCACGATCCTGGGTATCCCAGGTGAATCCGGCTCCCATTTGATGATAAGTAACGCCCGGGTGTTGTTGACAGAACTTCTGCTCTCCCGTCTTCCACTTTCCCTTAATAAACTGAATTACACCGACCTTCATTTCGTGCCCAAGACAACGCAGGGCCATCCCAAATCCAGAGGAGGACTTACCTTTCCCGTCACCGGTAAGCACAATAATAAGGCCTTTATCCTTTTGTGCTTGAGCTACTAAATCGCCAACTGCTTCCTTCTGTGCTTGCATTTCTTCTTTATGCCGCTTGGAAATGTCACTCTCATCGCTCATTAATTTTCTCTTTTAATCATAGTGAAAATAATCATAGTGAAAATCAGTCTCGCCGAAGGCTAGTATCTTAGACTCTGGTGGAAACTACCGAGAAGGTAACTAAAATCGTAAGCGTTCAGGTGGGTAATGAATATTCTATAAAGACAGGTCATTAACCTTGTAATTCTATTCCAGTACGAAATTGTCAAATGCTAATCGCATTTGTAGTGTTTTCTGAACG
>QIGM01000061.1 GCA_003230795.1 bacterium | reverse complement strand
AGGGCGCATTTCACTGCGTGCTAGGAGACGGGAAGGATTACCTCAACGCTGAACGCTTGCTTATTTGTTCCGGCAAAATCAGTCACGAACTTCGCAAGGAAAGAAAAAAACTCGACGCAAACGACGTTTCCATCATCACGATAGAACAGCTCTACCCCCTACCAGAGAAAGAGCTGGTATCCATGCTGAAAAAATACACCTCCGCAAAGTCGATAGTGTGGGTCCAAGAAGAGCCCGCCAACATGGGAGCGCTATCATATATCCGTCCACACCTCGAGCGATTATCAGATGGAAGAAAAGTCACCACCGTCCGCCGAAGCGCCAGTGCCAGCCCCGCAACAGGTTCGCCAAAGGCGCATGCATTAGAGCAGGAAGCTATCATTAAGCTTGCGTTTGTTAAGTACGAATAGTCCTACTGCCAACCTTTTTTCGCTCTCGAAAGAGAAGTCGGAGAATCAGTATGCAAAGGCTTAGATGGATACTCATCTAGAAAAAAGAGCCTCCGTAGGAGATAAAGAATATAGTCGTCAAGACACTGCAAAAACCCGATCAGGGGTTTTCGTAGTTGGCTCAACCCAGCGAGAGTCTAAATACCGAGTTCAGCATTGATTTTCTGTGCCGCTTCTCGCGGATCTTCTGCACTAGTAATTGGCCGTCCGATTACCAACAAACTCGCGCCTTCCGCAATCGCCGCCTCAGGCGTCATCACCCGCGACTGATCATCTTGCTTTTGATACCACGCAGGGCGAACCCCAGGAGTAATTCGCGCTAAATCGGACAGTGAACTCTCAGACTTGAGTAGTTGAAGTTCGTGAGGGGAACAAACAACCCCTCTTACACCGGCTCGTTTCGCAAGTCCTGCAAAGTGAAGCACCGCATCTTGAACGGATTGCCCGAAGACTTCTTGTGCCCCCTCAACGGAAAAAGATGTCAGAACGGTAATAGCAAAAATGCCGCAGTCTCCAGCAGCAGCCTGCGCGCGTTCAAGTGCCGGGACACCGGCACTTCCGTGAACGGTAATAATATCAGCGCCAGCGTGGGCGAGTTTTTTTACGGAATTCGATACCGTGTTCGGAATATCGTTAAGCTTAGGATCGGCAAATACTTTGCCGTAATCCGAAAGTGCAGAAATAATCTCTACTCCACAGTCAACGAGCAAGTCGTTAACCTTAAAACCCCAAACTAATCCATTAAGATTCTTTGCACAGGCAAGTGCCTGCTCACGATTCATGCCATCAAGCGCGACAATAACTGGACTCTCTGACATTAAGTCTCAACTCCCACCGCTTCATTTACGGAGCTAAGCCCATCTCTCTGAAGCAATTTTATCAGGCCCGAATTAATTTCCTTCACCAAGCCAGGGCCTTTATAAACAAGACCCGAGTACATTTGCACAAGCGAAGCACCGGATTTTATCAGGAGGTATGCAAACTCCGGAGAGTCTACGCCACCGAGGCCAATGATCGGTTTACTGCCTTTGAGAATGGAATAGGCTTTTTTCACTTTCTCTAGAGACTTCGTTTGCAGCGGCTTACCGCTTAAGCCACCCGCACCTATTTCTTCCAAGCGTCCCACCGAAGTTTGTAAGTTCGCTCTAGAGGTGGAAGTATTTACCATTACGTAGCCATCAACTCCTTGCTCTTCACAAACGGCAATCGCTTGCTCCAAAGCGCCGAGCGAAAGGTCCGAAGAGAATTTCACCAAGAGTGGGGTGCGAGTATCGAGTTCATTTTTCTTCCGGACTACAGCCTTAAGTAAAGCTCCAAGACTTTCCGGCTCTTCGAAGGTCTTCCCATCTTTCGTGTTCGGACAACTCACATTTAGCACTGTGTAATCTGCGGCACCGACCACTTGCGCGTAACAGGAGAGCATATCTTCTGTCGCTTTATCTTCCATAATATCTGGATGATGCGACTTGGCGATATTAATTCCGAGCGGAACCGATGACTCATGGCGGCGCAGATTCTCTAGAAGGGTATCTGGCCCATGGTTATTGAGACCCATTCGGTTAATGAGCGCCTCGTCATCCGGTAGTCGGAACATTCTTGGTTGCGGATTGCCTTTACTCGGCAGATTAGTTACCGAGCCAACCTCCACAAAGCCGAAGCCAAGCGCTTCCATCAAAGGAACGATTTCAGCATTCTTATCGAAGCCGGCGGCAAGTCCAATCGGTGTCTTGAAATGAAGACCAAAGACGTTTGATTCCAAACACTGGCTGTGGGAACGAAAGATTGGTCGTAGTACAGCAAGAGGAATTCGAGTCGATTGAGCAATTCGGGCAGCCGAAAAAGCTAAGTTGTGAGCCTGTTCTGGCTCAAGCTTAAAGAGGATGTTTCGAGCAAGTGGGTAAATGCTCATAAATGAAGCTTAGAAAGGGTTCTTATGCGAGGAGGAGACTAACACGAACAGGCGCTACTTCCAATTCCCACTACAGCGAAAGCCGTCGAGATTTTATCTTCTAGATGACTATATCGACTATAGAACTGCGCGAAGCCCTACTTTCCCCAAGGTCCGAAGGGGAGCACAATCGACCGCCCCTAACCTCACCACGCCGTCAAGCAAGGTCTCTGCAACACGAGTCATCTCCCCAAGCGCATCGAGGCGCTCCTGATCGACCTTCATCGTCGCTTTTGCTTTTGGAGATAGGGAATCAAGGGAACTTTGGGCTGCTTGCGTCTGGAGAATCAGCTTCCGCTCTCTTTGCATAAGCACGTTAACAACAACCTTCACGATTTCTTCGTTCGCGACGTACAACTGAGTGCCGTAACTGCTTTTTCCTGCTCGCAAGATCACATCATAACTAAGCAGATCCGAAAGTGACATGCTGATTAAGGCCTTAGAGACACCCAATCGCCGAATAAGCTCCCCCGCATCTAGCGGTTCTTTAGTCAAAAACAGGTGCACCCAAATCTGGCCGTGCACTCGCTTAAAACCCCAATACTTGATGAAATCGCCCACGCGAGAAGCAAGCGATTCAAGCAACAAACTATCGTCCTTACTCTCTGCCCTATTCAGCAGATGGCTAGGATCGAGTCCATTTAGATCATTAGTGTTTTCGTTGACTGACATGCTGTTCAACCATTCAAGTAAAATTAAATACACTCCGATGCTCTACAACTAACCTTAGCAGTGCTTTACGGGGGTGTATAGCGTTCTAATGCTTTGGTTCATATTTTCTACCGTAGTATAGTCTAATAGTCCATGAACCACCTGCCACGCCTCCGTGACACTTCTTTGCGGCCATAAACCCTTGAACCCTAGGGAGAATTGTACGCCCCCTGCCCTATTCTCCACTTCCCGAATGTAGTAACTTTTCTCTAGTTTTGGACGCTTACTAACTTAGAGGAGTAAATATCGATGAGCAGATTTCGTAATATTTGTGTTGGGACAAGCTTGTTTTTGTTCGCCATCGCACCGGCCCAGGCCGAAGAGATTGAAGTGATTTTCGGCAAAGTGAAAGAATATGCCGCTAGTGAAAACTACACCAAAGCAATTGAAGAATTGAACTGGGCAAAGAAGGAATTAGAGAAAGCTCATTTCAAGAAGATCGAGAGCTTACTTCCTAGCGAAGTTGCAGGATTTAAGGGTGGCCAAGCAAACTCACAAAGTGCGGTCGGTATCACGAATATAGAAAAGACCTACAAAAAGGATAAGGAGCAGGTAAAGCTTTCTCTTGCAGGTGGCTCTACTGGTGGTGGCGCAATGGCTGGATTTGCAGCTCTAGGACGCATGGCAGGAATGATGGGAACCCAACCAGGGGTCGACACATTCAGAATTGAAGGTCGCACCGCAAATCTCCAGGTAAGAAACGGAAGAGCGGAGCTCACCGTATTTTTGGAGTCAGGGTCTTTTCTGAAGCTTGAGCAGAATCGAGCAAAAGATGGCACGACAGTAAAGTCGATTGCCGAGGGGATGAAGGCAGATATCGTAAAGCTCGATAACTACCTAAAAGGCAGCAGCTGATCCAAAAAGGAACAGCCCGTCTCTAATACTTCCTCCGAAGCTCTCAAAGGGACGGGCGTTTCTTCACCAGTGCATTAGCGGAAACCTCTCTACCGGACGGTATAAAAATAGCAACAACATATAATTTAAGTCGAGCTTCTAAAGCTTTTGACTCTCACGCTAAACGTGCGATAGTCGCATCGTTTCACTTAACAACTATTCTCCAATATTTTCTAAAACATGTACAAAGACCACAGAGTTTGCGTCGTTATCCCTGCTTACAATGAGCAAAAGCTAATTGCTCATACCGTAAACGGCATTCCTGATTACATAGACGACATTGTCGTTATTGATGACTGCAGCAAGGACGACACGGTTGAGATCGTAAACGGTCTTTCAGCAAAGAACTCTAAGGTCACGCTCATAGCTCACGAAACGAATAAGGGCGTGGGAGGAGCGATAAGTTCTGGGTATGTCTGGTGTCGAGATAACGATATCGATGTCGCAGTTGTCATGGCTGGCGACGGACAGATGAACCCTGACGACCTACCCGCTCTGCTTGATCCAGTTGTTGCAGACAAGGCTGACTACAGCAAAGGGAACCGACTGGTTACTGGCGAAGCCTGGCAAAAGATTCCTCGCAAGCGCTACCTAGGAAACGCCGCACTGACTTTTCTCACGAAGATCGCAAGCGGCTACTGGCATGTCACCGACTCCCAAACTGGTTACACAGCGCTTAATAAAAAAGCACTCAAGCTGCTTCCAATCGAAGACATTTTTCCACGCTACGGAATGCCAAATGATTTTCTCGTAACGCTCAATATCTACAACATGCGAGTTGTGGATATTCCCGTAACGCCTATTTATGGAATAGGTGAACAAAGCGGTATTAAGGTCCGAAAGGTGATCTTTACTATCGGGGCTTTATTGGTGCGCTTATTCTTCAAACGCATGGTGCACAAGTACATCATCAGGGACTTTCACCCACTGGTGCTCTTTTATACCTTCGGTGGATTGCTACTGCTCATCGACATCCCCTTAATCATAAGGT
>QIGM01000417.1 GCA_003230795.1 bacterium | reverse complement strand
ACTGCAAGTATTTCCAGTTAGCTTCCGGTGGACCTAAGTACAGCAGAAAGAAAAAGCAGAAAAGACTTCCGAGTTCTAAAAGCTCTCCTGCCGTTGCTGATTCAAAGAAAGTGAAGTTTGCTGTTTCTAGTGATTTAGCTGCGACTAACTCACCTTCAGCAGCTACTAACTCAAAAAAGAGCCCTAGACCGGCACAGCAAATAATCATCAAGAGCGTTGAGGCCCAAAATATTTTCAACATCTCAGAGCTAGATAACCGTGGGATCAAACTCAGCAACGCTAGTGAGAACAAGACTAAAAACAGTACCTCCTCAATATAATGGAAGGTATGCAGTGGCACGCTTACATTGAAAGCAGCCACTCCTCGTTCATCGCCGCCTTGTTCCAAACAGCTTTTAACAGCCTTACAGTGACTATCTACTTGAACCTCAGACACCAACACGCATCCTACTGCAATAATCAACAATACAAACTGCAACATGACAAACTCCTTTTTGAAAAACCTTTAAAGGGACTAATGTGCGAACAACGTTATCCACGACCTCAGACGCTAAGCAGATTTATCTGCTCAACCGCTGAGACAAGCGGAAGACTTCTACTCGTATTGAGGGCGTGGAAAACACCCAAATGTATAAGAGTTTGAACTAGTCGTGGAAATGATGGCCAAAATCGAGGGCAGAACGAAGCAAATGTCGGCAAAGGATCGCCTGACTTCTGGAATGATTAGCTCGTGTACTGGAAATAATAATCATCTCGGCCTCATAATTCCCGACTATTATTATCAGATGAGTAATTGGATGTCAATAGCGAAGTAGCTAAAGCATGGGAATGCATGGATTTACAACGTTCAATTTTTCGAGATGGAAATCGCGCCTTGCTGATAGGCCGTATGAGAAGTGGGTTGGAGACATTACCTATCCTTCGCACAAGGGAAGGATGGCGTTGCAACATCGAGGCGTTGGACCTGAATTGTTTCATTATTCTTTATCCCCTTTAGGGGGAAAGTTCAGGCGCCACTTAGGCTTCATCTTAGCGATGCGATAGTTCCTTACTGTCTTTTCGTCCAAAAGGAAGGTACAAAAGAAGTGCTGAAACAGTCTTAATTTTTCGGTGTTTGGGTGGGATAATCTATGGAGACCTCCGCAATGAAGAAGATAATTGTTCTTTTAACTTTTATTGTGCTTGCAGTTGCTTGTGGAGGCGGTTCGAGCAGCACCTCAATTGGTGAGAGTGCTGATGGTCTGTTTTCTGAAACTGGACTCCTGTCTCCTGCCCAAGTTGGGCCAGGCGGTGCTGCGGTGCTTTCTACTGATAGAATGCTTCGGGTGATAATCCCGGTGGATGCACTTAGCTCGATTCAAACTATTAACATTGAGCCTGTTTCTCCTTTTCCAAGCGGCATGATGGTTCCAAGCGGCATGATGGTTCCAAGTGGCCTTATGGGAGATGGACTAGTTCGTTTTTATCGTGCAGAGCCTGATGGGCTTATATTTGCAGTCCCTGTAACTGTGGAAGCTGAGGTCACTGACATTTTTGGGTCTGGAAGCGGAGGAAATATTCCAATTGGTATTAACGTTGGGTCAGACGGTACGACTGAAGTTTTTGGAAGTGCTTCTATAACAACGGACTTTGATACGGGGGAGTCACTGCTGTCGGGTACGATTACTCACTTCTCTGTTTTTACAATTGGCGACGCTAACTTACAGATTTCAATTGATGGAGTTCCGTTTGTGAATCCAGCCAACTCTGCCATTGAAGGGGTTAGTGCGACTGTTGGAATTGTAAAGCCCGGCTTTGGTGATAACCGTGTGTCTCCAATTGTCTACGTAGATAGCAGTATGGCACCGGTGGTGTTTGATGGAGCTGGAGCTTCATCGCTAAACCTATTAGATGCGGCAAATGAGTTTAGTCTTTTTAATACAGGAAATTCCATAACTGTTCCCTTGCCATACTCTTGTGGAGAGCCTGGTCAAGGTGAATTTATAGGAACAGTGCGCGGAACACTTAACACAAGTATCACTACCTATAGCACGAGAACTGAGCTCACTTTTGGGCTTAGCGTGCTGCTTGGAGCTATTGCAGAAGAAGAAGTTACAACTTCTAATACCGTACTTCGCGATTATCCGTTTGTGTTTAGCGGTCGCCGCATCATAGTTTGTACTGATGCCGGGAGTTCTGAGGATGACACTCAAATATCCGTAGGTGAAGGCGGTGAGGACGCGGGTGGTGGTTCTGATATAGAGGATGATGCTTCTGTTAGCGATCCACAGGTGCCTACTACCCCGGCTCAAGAAGGGTGCAGAGAGGGTGCCTATGGTGGTGGGAATGGTGGATGTCAGGTTGGCTCAACGCAACTTGGGACTTCAGGAGATAACATTACGATCAGCCCTCTTGGTTCTGAAAATTCTGGAGCCTCCACACTTTCGCCCATAGGGGATAATTCGTTTCAATCGCAGAGTAGCAATCTAAGCTTGTTTGGTGCTATGGGACATAGCTGTCAGGCGAGGTGTAGCACTGATGGAAGTTCTATCTCGATTAGCTGTAGCCGTCCTGGGGCAAGTTGCAGTGAGGAGCTTTTCTTTCAAGGTTAGCTTCCTAATGTCCTTAGTAAGTATCTCTCAGCGTTTATTTCCCCAGTAGAAGCGATCGTTCCGGTGCTGATGGCACACGCCATTTTTTTCACGATCTCAATAGCTTATGATGCATACCGGAAAACTAGTCAGGGCTCCGCATCGGCTATTCTCGTAGTCGTTTTGTGCCCCAGTCGGATAGTGATAGATAGAAACAGCTTGTACAATGCATAGGGAGTCTAAGACTGTTGAAAAGCTACTTCACATCTTGGGATTGCGCGCCTGATGTCGAGACAAGCGGCTCCGCCTCATCAAAGCGCAATCCCGTAAATACGGTACAACTCGAGCTTCTCTCTGGAGTCGGACTCGAAAACTCTGACAAGCACCTCGAGGGTCTCGTCGAAGAAACTCATCAACGAATTGAGGCATTATGGGCCTATATGGCAGAAGCCTTCACCACGGTGTCTGCCTCAAGCGTTGAAAATCAAAATCGCCTCACCAAGCTCGAAGATCAGCTTAAAGCACTGTCCGCAAGAATTGAATCTTTAAGCGACTCAGTAAAAGAAACTGAGATTGGCATAAGTGCAGATATTCACAGCGCTGTAGAGGAGTTGCGAACGGGAATTATTGAGATGCGTTCAGAGCATCGTGAGGAAACTCGCGCTAGGAGCGACAAATTATTCAATCTTCTCGCGAATCAATCTCGTTCATCAAATACTTCTTCTCACAAAAAGTCCGAAGCACCCGAAATGGCAGTAACCGCAGAACTAAAACCCCTTCAACAAACACGAATACCCAGGGAGGAGCTTATACGCTACGTCGAAGACCTATCGAACGAAAAACCAAAGTCCTCCGTTCGTGGAACATTTCTAGATCGATTCTGCCGAAAGACACACTTATAGTCATCTGAAAAAGAAATTCCCGCAGCGTAGCGCCTCTTCTATCCTCTAGACGTTAGGACTGGGCCCTTTCCTTGAGCGTAAACCATAGCTTGTACCCCTGGAATGAGCTTAGAAAAATAGCAATCACGCTGAGAAGAAGAGTCGAGAACGAGAACTTCCAATACCAAAGCGGTATCAGCGTAGAAATGATAAGGAAAGCGGTCACGGTGGTAGAGTGTCGAAGTTTCTTTCGACGCGTGTATTTTGTGCTGACGTATCCTCCAACAAAAACGATCACTAGAAAACCTATCGCCTGGCTTACAATGATCCAATGAGTCACACAGCATGGCGTCTGGTCGATAGCAGCGCAATTGCTCTCACATGTAGGGATAAAGCAAGTCTCCACACACTTCGGTATTGGGATAAACTTCGCTAGGGTAAAATGGAGCAAGAAAAAAACTCCCCAAATCAAGGCTGTATCAAGCGCTGCTCGCGCGAATTCCCAGTATGCTGTGCCAACCAAAAGTTTTTCATACACATCCCTGCCCTCCGCACCGACTCGGGACTGTTGAAGCGCCTCTATCTTTGTTGGTTCATCTGCCATTTTGCCGTCTCGCCAGTGAGTGGGATTACACGAAGGTAGTAAGCGTTGTGAGTAATTCTCTAGTCTGAACCCTAAGGAGGGAGTCGGACTTTTTCTACAAATTCTTGGATATGAGCTGGTATTAGGCGGCTCACTATAGTCGTCGCACTTTTAACTTCCTTTTTAACTTGGGTGTGATGACGTTTCCCTACATCATCACACCGTATTCAATCCCAAAGCTCGGAATAGCAAGCCCTACAATCATGCCTGAGGACCTTCTCTCGAGTTTTCTTGTCTCGCCCGTAAGGAAAGCATAACTCATCGAGGATAAAGGTGTTATGGCATGAACGACAAACTCTTGTCTTGGCAGAGTCGATCATTCGGAGCTGCATTGTCGTGTGCTCCAAAAATTCGGCTCGACGATCTTCCTGAGAGCCGAATTCCTTTTCAGTGCTCTCTTGCCGAATTATCTCCCACTCGTCCCCTACCGACTGATTTTCTTCAGTTGTCAGAAAGGGAAATCGAGGTCGAGAGGGTCTCGTTTGAAAGCCATGAAAAACGGCCTTGCCATCTGTCCGCTCGAAAGGCTGCTGACGAAGTATGTTAATCGTCGTTGGCGAGACAGCGAACAATGCCGAAAGTACTCTGGTCGGCAATTTCTCTCGAAGTTCCGCTTCTATCTCCCAGAAGCGTGCTTTCTCTTCAGCATTGAGCTGCTTGCCTCGTGGCCCGGTCTCCGCTCCAGCGCGGACTCGTCGGGCGTAATTGGCTGTCGTTAGATACACGCACACCGCGCAACGTCCGGGTGTGGTTGATCCTCTAGCCAGATTCGGGAAATACTTCGGCTTCGGCGGAAAGCTATTCACGCACGCTTCATTAGAGCAGACGGCACGTTCACTTGAACGATCCGCAGTCGCGGATAAGTCCAGCTCTTCTTTTAGCTTTGCTGCATAGACCGAGGGA
>QIGM01000076.1 GCA_003230795.1 bacterium | reverse complement strand
GATTACCCTCGAGCAATCGCCGCGCGCGCCTGATTCGCAGGTTTACTGCGAATCAGGCGTGATGAGTGCTCTAAGGCTTGAGAATGACTTTCATCAAACCAGCCTCGCGATTATAGGAACGCTCAAACCATGAAGCGCCTTCGCTAAGTGGAGCCACTGCACTAATGAAGGGGTCCACTTTAATTTTTTCTCGCTTAAGCATTTCCAAACACGCTGGATATTCACCAGCAGAAGCGCAGGAACCAACAAGTTTAACTTGTCGAGTCACAACCGCCTGTAAGGGAAGCTCAATAGAGGGAGAGAGATTACCGATGAGACACACCGTTCCACCTTTGCGCACCGCGTTGACTCCGAGCTTAACGGTTTCGCTGATTCCAACGACCTCAAAAGCAAGATCGGCACCACGCCCCTCAGTAAGCTCGTGAATCTGAGCTACCGGATCACCTTGATCTGAACGAATGCCATAATCAGCACCAAGCTCTTTGGCGAGCTCTAAACGGCCATCATCAAGATCAACTGCGATGATTGTTCCACAGCCCTTAGTGCGAAGCGCTTGAATCACTAGTAGGCCAATCATGCCACTACCGATGACAACTGCGCTGTCATTAATGTTAAGCGAAACAAGGTCTACCGCATGAAAGGCAACTGAAACTGGTTCAGTCATTGCTGCATGCTCAAAAGATAGGCCTTCAGGTATTTTGTAGAGAATGGATTGCGGAACTACGACAAACTCAGCGAATGCTCCGTTCTGACGATAGTCGTCGCAGGAAACACCAAGCACTTTACGATTGTTGCTTAGGTTAAAAAGTCCTCGCTGCGAGAACCAATCTGGCTTCGTCGTTACCGTTGAATCAAAAGTTACTCTATCTCCAACTTTCCACTCAGTTACGTCATCACCGACTTTATCGATAACTCCAGCAGCTTCGTGCCCCATAATAACTGGCGGCTGGCGGCGACCAGTGCTTCCGTCCATGCCGTGCACATCGCTTCCGCAAATGCCGCAGGCTTTAACTTTGATCAGTACTTCGTCTGGACCGAATTCCGGAACAGGAACATCCTCGTAGGACATCTTCATGTATTCTTTAAGAACTAATGCCTTCACCTCACTTTCCTCCAAATGTTATCGGCTAAGCCTCCTTTGGGAGCAGTATCGCTTCAAGTCGGCGCTGAGATCTCGAATCACCGGTAAATAGGTCATGAATCATAAGTTATTATCCTGAAGAGATCAATCCTCTGGCCTCTGGCCCCGGAAGATTTCTCTTCCGAACTGGGCAAAATCCCCAGCAAATCAATGAGTTATGGACTGTGCTGCTCAGAGCCCCATTAAAAAGGAAATTTTAGGAAGCCTTCGGAGTCGAAATCTGCCGTAAAAAACTCACCAACCCGTTCAATTCCAGGGATGCCTTCAAGTAGAGGCAAACAGGCCTCAGACAGCAAAACATCCTGTAAAGAAAGAGTGTTATGTATAGCCGCGAAGCGATAGCCCTCACTTCTCGGTGAGCAGGTAGCAAGAGCCGCCGCGATAGCCTCACGATCATTGGCGAAACAAACCGGAAGCTTGGCAGTCGTGGGCGTCAAAGCAGTAATCGCATTGAGCGTTGTGGCATTGAAGTTTACTTTTTTTCGAAAACGCTCAGTTGCGAAGTCTGCATTGCCCATACCAACCGCGTTACCGTGACTTGTCTCCGTTAAATCGGAGACAATGATGCGATTAATCGTCGGCATTCCCGGCTGCCAGGCTTTTCCCGGAACTAACTCATAAGGGGAGCGACCAATGATATTAGTATCCATCCCTGCACCGCTAATATCCTTGCCCATTTCGCGAACGAACAAGACATCGTAAAGCGCATCTGCTCGGGCAGCATTCTCTGCATTGCGTATTCCTTCAGTTGGTAGGGGCAGCGTCGGCATCAAGTCACAGGCTTCAGCGAAAAGTCGTGCCTCATGCTGCATGAAGGCTGCCGGATTATCTGGAATCGCTGGAACCGCCTCAATCTTAGCTGTTTTATGGTGGGCATTTTCAATTATCGCCAAGCCACCACAGACTTTTCCTGCACGAATAAGTTCACGGGTGGCTACGACAACGGCGTTCTCCAAGCCTCTTTGCAAGACTTGATTATGATACTCCTTTGCACCGTTGAGTTTACCAGCGCCTATCGCGCCGATTTTTGTAAGCCCACTCTCAATCCGCCCTCCAACATCAAAACCGCAAATACTAGGGTCGGGAGGTTGACAAATGTCGGTATGCGGTTTGATGCGGTTAAGAAGCAAGATGCCATCAGACTCATAGGCTACTTTCGCACAATGAACCGTAATGCCGTTGAACTCTCCATGAATGGAGGTCTCCATGTCTGCGCGAATTGGGCAGTCCATGGCTTCTTCGCTGATACCATAATAAGCAACAACTTGCGTTTGGCCTTCGGCGGTACCACCACCATGTGAGCCCATGGCGGGGAAGATAAATGGCTTAGCCCCAAGTGACTTAAGGTAATCGACAGCCGCCTTGGTAATAAGATCGATGTCGGTGATCCCACGACTACCAGCCGTAATGCCTATCTCCTTGCCTTTCGCTGATTCAGCGTCAGGAAAAAGAAGTCGCATTTGCTCGATTACTGCCGCTCCCGTGTCAGCCAGCGCTTCGTCTGAGAAGTGCTGACGCACGTGCGTTAGTTTCGGAATATCCGCCTGACGAAGATCTGCCATTTAATTAAACTCCCTAAATTAGCCTGTATTTGTAGCGGAATAGATGAACTCTGGCAAAGGATGGGAGGGAGGGAGTTGGCGGCGATCTTGCCTTATTTTAGAATTCTGCTTTAATATGATATCAAATTACTAGAAAATACCCCAGCTCCTTCCAAGCTTCATTTCCATATTGAGTAGAACCTCCTGCTCTCCTTGTGCTTTCGCGCGCTGGCTTCAGCGTGCGGGGGGACAGCGGAGAGCTATTTTTACATTCTAAGGTTCACTACAGAAAGGAGGTGTAACCGACCTACAAGCGTTTTCTGAGCTCCAGCAAAACTAAAAACATTTCACCCCGGAATAAGGAGACACAAAGTGTCACGTTCCACCAAGAAGTCACGCTCAACCCTGAAGACTTTGCAGCAATCGACGCTACGTAAGCGGATGAAAGCGAACGAGACAATCACCGCCGCATGGCAGCAGATTCCGCACCCAATAGCGACGCGGATGAGTGCTTGCCATCATGACGTCATTGTCGTTGATGCCGAACATGGCGGCTTTGACATTGAACTCATTGCGGTGATCGTCGAAACGGCGTCGAACAACGGGGCCGAGACTCTCGTACGAGTCCCCCTCGAGGACGTCGGTCAACAACCGTTCGCGAGACGATGTCTCGACGCCGGCGTGGCGGGAATCCTCTTTCCCAATGTCAAATCGCCAAAGGACGCAAGAGATCGCGTACGGGTTTGCTACTACCCCACGAAGAAGACACCCTGGGGTACGCGTGGCTTTGGTTTCGGAGGATGCAACAACGATGGTGATGCGTTTGCAGATTACGCGGAAATTGCAAACAAGCGCGTCGTCGCTGGAGTGCAGCTCGAAAACAAGGATGCGTTCAAAAAGAAAACGTTGAAGGCAATCTTGAGCACACCGGGATTAATCTTCAGCCAGGATGGCCCTTACGACCATTCTGGAAGTTACCTAGTCCCAGGCGAAACGAGCGACAAGCGCGTAGTTGCCGACCTCAAACGCTATCGAAAAGCTTGCAAGAAACACGGTGTCGTCGCGGGCAAACACGTTGTTTGGCCGACCGAAGACAACATCGAGCAAGCTGTCAGTGACGGTTACGGTTTCATGGCCCTTGGCATCGATGGCGTTCACGTCATGGATGGTTCCAAGGCTGCCCTGGATATCGTGAGAAAGGCCACTTCGTAAGCCTCATCTCGAAGCGGCCCTACACTCAGAACGCCGATGACCCTCAGAAAGTCATCGGCGTTTTTCCTTTCTCTTTTCCCCCTCACTCGGTTTGACTAACAATAAGGAGGTACTCCGCTGTCATTCCTTTTCCCATTTTCTTCAATCTACCCACACACTTCCACTCCTTGACTTACTTGCACGCTCTTTTGCTCGTCGATGAGCCTCTCTACCTTTACCAAGAGGACTAAGGCTATCCCATCAGGGGCTATTGCCTTTGTTACGTTTAAGGCCCGCTACTAAATACCGTACGGTCTCTGTGCAATCTATTGGCTATGTCGGGAATCACTTTCTAAACACCCTTTTCGATTGTAATGAATCTTTCATCGCGAATCTCCTTTAGTACAAACTTCGGTGTGGTTTGTTTTGCATTCCGTTCTAAGTTTTGGAGTGTGCAAGAGCTATTGCTGTGACAAAGGCTAAGAGCACGAGCCGCTCTCAGTGTCGCTTCGTAGGCGTTTTGAGATAGTGGATGTGGGGGGCTGCCAAAGGTAGAGCTGAACTTGCGTTTGAAGTCTTGCTGTTCGCTCATTGGTAGAGTCGATTGTGGTGTGAGGAAGCTTACACCATTCGCACTGACTCCAGCGTTCTTTATTACGTTTGGGTCTTCAGCCTCATCAACTGTGATAATCTTATTTTCAATTCCCAGAGTGCGTGCTTGCTTTATCGCGAGCCCGAGTTCGGAGCCTGCGTGAGCAAAGAAGTAGATATCAGGGTTTTTAGACTTTAGTTTGCTTAGCTCACTGCGAAAATCAGAAGTCCCAATCGGATGAGTTTCAGAGCCTAAAATGTTTCCACCGAGTTTGCGAAAATTCTCAGTAAAGGTACGGTGAAATTCTTCACCCCACTGTGTCGTGAGATACAAACTGACGGCAGTTCGTGCCCCCAGTTTCTTGTAGGCATAGTCAGCAAGGGCAGCAGCTTCTTCGTCAATTTTGACGGAAGTGCTAAAAATATATCTGCTGCGCTCAAGTAGTTCGGCTGGAGCAACGGTTGATTGAAAAATAGGTACTTTGCTACGTTCAAAGTTTCTGTACATTGCAGCAAGCGCAACTACGCAGTAGTTGCCGA
>QIGM01000569.1 GCA_003230795.1 bacterium | reverse complement strand
TCGTCTGGGACGATGACGTAGCCGTTGCGAGTCGCGGTTAACTGATATGCACCGCTGCTGACACCTGTAATTGTGAATGTTCCATCGCTAGCAGTGACAGCGTTTCTTGAGCCGTTGCTGACGGTAACTCCGGAAAGACCGGCGCCATCGAGAAATTCGACTTTACCTGAGATACTACGATTCACACTGCTTCTCGCTAATTGCCCTCGCACTTCTCCTTCGGGAAAGCTAGCGGAAGCAACAATGACCGAGTAGCGGCCGTCATAGAGTTTGTTTGCTTGATCCTGTGTGAGCGTGCAAGTTCCGGAAATCGTGTTTCCCAAATCAAGGTCGCAAATTTTTGTAGCTTCTTCGCCGAGGAATCCTTCATACAGTGCCGCGCTTGTTGCGTTGCTCACGGTGTGCTGACAATTTATCGAAAATTCAGTTTCCTCTCCATTGAGAGTCCCTGAGCATTCTGCGCCTCCCGCGCTATTGTTTGGCGGTACTACCTGCCAGGCGGCTGCGGTAGCAGTGAATTCTTGTGCCGTTCGGGTGACTGTTACCGAGCCGACCATTCCTGAAGTGAAGTGTGGGGTGCAGTAGTAATCATAGCGGTTATTTGGTGCGGGGAGGTTTACCAGCATATCTCGAGTGAAAACTACTTCTCGAACAAATGGAAGGGTATCATCAAGGCCGGTATTGAATGCGTTTTGATAAGGTAGAGCAGTTAGTCCTGGAGGATTACCCGCGACTGAATCATGGAAAGCATCAACCCATTCATAGCGAACAGTGTCGCCCTGGGTGATAGATACGTCCTTTGGCTCATAGTAAAAGTCATACAGCTTAACGACGTGCGTCTCCGCAAAAAGCGGGACGGCCGTACAGAGATGTACGGCGAGAATCGATAAAACCGCTACTACAAACCTCATTAAACCTTTATTCTACTACACCAGGTTGAAGTTGAAAGATGGATGCTCGGCAAATACCCCATTTGAGGGTAGTCCTGCCCAGTTTAAGATCTCTTTATACGCATTTGCGTAATGATACTGAACCTCGGCCCAATTTTTTCCGTTGTTGTTTCTAAGGAATTCATCGCCGGTAATTGGTGAGCCTGTAACACCTCCGTTTAGAGCACCACCTGCCATGACAAGAGCGATTGACTGTCCGTGGTCAGTTCCACCACCACCGTTCTCTTGAATCGTACGGCCGAATTCAGAGTCAACGGCAATAACAACGTCATCCCATTTGCCCATTGCAAGCATGTCTGCGCGAAACGCGGCAAGCGCTTGGTCGAGGTCTTCCATCAAATCAGCTTCTCGACCGTTTTCGTTTCCGATATTGGAATGAAGATCGAATCCTCCCATTCCGCAAAGTGCGAGTTGAGTTCCAAGTCCCGCTTGAACGAGCATTGCTATTTGTCGAAGCTGCGGTCCAGGGCGACTCGTTGGATACTGTGCGCCCAGTGTTGGATTTCCGCTAGTTCCTCTTCCAGTGAAGCCGGCAGCGGCCTCCTGTAGAGTCTCAATAGACTGATACATCGCCTTCTGGCCCTCAACAGCTGCTTCTTCGATGGGGCTTGTGGCTTCCACAGTGTCAGCAATTTGTTGCGCGAGGTACGTCCGATATCGCTGATCCGCCGTGTTGATTTGATTGTCGAGACTGTACGAATTCAGGTCACGAAGCCCGAGTCCGCGCTGATTTGAGCCCTGGATATCGGTGGGATTACCTTGTCCGATAGCCATCGTCATGAAACGGGAAATGGACTCGCCATTTGCATCCATTTGATCCATCACTCGCCCCATCCATCCGAGTCCTTGGTTGCTGAAGTCTCCGTTTTCGAACTTGAGTTGTTCTGTACCATGTGAACGACTTGGGTTACTCGTACCCACGCGGCGCATTATGCTCGCATCTCCATCTTGAAACATGGAATGCAATGCTTGTAGTCGAGGATGAAATCCGTAGCCGTCATCGGTTGCAAGAACTGAGTTTGCATCAATTTTGGATTCCAGATGGACTGCTTCGTATGCGCTGCGAGCGCTTGTGGTTTTTGCAACATCGAAGCTTTGGTGCCAGTCGTTTCCTCCATCGAGGTGAATGACAACGAAAATCTTACCATTGCCGCCTTGTGATTGGGCGTAGGCTACTTTTCCGCCGAGTGAACCGAAGGCTGCGCTGCAGCACGCCGCTCCTCCCATGATAAGGGATCCTTTAATGAAATCGCGACGAGTTAAGATAGACATAATTTGCTCCAGTAATTAGCGTTGCGTCTGCATGCGAGGTTAATCTACGTGTTTCAATTCTTTTGTATTCTAGTAAACGAGTGCGCGAGGATTAATGGCGCTCATCCAGAGTAAGCCTCCTAGTCGTTCGCGGCACATGCTTGAGATTCGTGCGTCGTAGAGATCAGGAGTCTCAATTGGGATACCATTCTCATCTTGGCTGGTTGAGTCGTTGTCGAGATAACGAATGTACTGATTTTTCTCAGCGGTAGTGAAAGTCAAACCGAGTAGAGTAGCTATATGGTCTACAACTTCGTCAGAGCGAGCCCGATCATTTGGGTTCAGACTACAGAAGTCGTATATTGGCTCGTTAGTATCCGGGTCACGAAAGTCTCTTTCGCTTTCCGTAAGTGCTTCCGTGATGAAGTTCGCATATTCGACCGGAAACGCGGTCCAGTAAGAAGTTTCGTTTGCTTCACCTTCACGAAAGCCAAGTGACCATCCAAAGACGTCGATGGGTTCTGTGATTTGATACCCCATTTTCTCGAGCTCATCCTCAAGTTCATCAGCTCGCATAGGTATGCCTGTTCGCTTTAGGAAGCCTATTGCAAAGGTCATAGGATCCATTACCTTTGCCCGTGCTGCATCCTGGGAAAAGCATGCTTCTGACTGAAGAATTCGCACTACGAGTGGTTTAACATTCCATCCTGATGCGATAAGAATATCGCCCATTTGAGCGCGTAAGGCCTCGCTTGGGTGGTCGTGACAAAAGGCAGTGAAGAGTGCACCAGAGACGTATCGACCAACGACACTCGACCTTCCGTCTAGGATGAGGTCCGCAGCATCTTCTGGTAAAAATTTCCCAGAGACTTCAGCCGGAGTGTTAGCCCAGAGAGTCTTTACCTGGAGGTCGTGTCTTGATTCGTCGAATTCAACGACATATCGCTCTCCCTCGCTGTCGTTTATTCTTCTGGTGATGTAGCCAGTAAGGACCCGAGCCATCTCTTTGAGGTCGCCATCTTCGGTATATAGAGGGTAGCGTAGATTCGCTCCATACGACTGATTTTCTCCTAATGAGAACAGCTCCATTATTTCGCGGGCGTAGTTCTCATCGGGAAGAATACGAATACCATTTACGATTTTTTCAGCTTGGTTCAGGTTACCATTGAGCCATTCCAGCATTAGGTAATCGGTAGTCATCTCATTGAGGAGCGAGCCATAGTTCCCGAGAGCATGGGTGCGAAAGCGTTCCATATGCTCTTTGCACTTCGCCATTTCTAGATTGTTATTGCTCAGTATCTGGCAGGAAGCCGCAAATCGATCGTGCCAGAAAAGGGCGAGACGCTCTTTGAGCGGATTAGGAGACTTCATAATGTAAGTGAGCCACCACTTTTTTATTCCATCGTGCTGCATGAAGTCATTTGGATCGGCGTCAGGTTCTTCACCAAAACTGTTATCCAACCAGTCCTCTGCCTCGGCTCGAAGGGCACTGCTTTCGTTGGAAAATGTTGTAAGGCGAGTGACAGTAGCCTGTAGCCCCTCAGCAACAATTTGATTTAGTTCATTCACATCGCCACCAAACGAAGTGGTAGTTAGAAGTCGCTGCGCTTCTCGTTGGGTAAGATTGTTTCGATACTTCGCGAGCGATTGAGGGTCACCACGAAACGAGCCGTCTGAGAACCCGTTCTGACTCACAATTCCAGGGACAGATATAATCGTTCCTATTTGACCGTCGGAGCGTGAAAGAACTCTCAGCATTTCACCGCTGTAGCTTGCCGCCGTTGCTGCTGATGAGACTGTTACTGAACCCACCTGGTCTGGGCCGAGGGGGCCGTGTAAGCCAAGATCTGCGGTTCCACCACCTGCAAGCGCAACGTCTCCTGAGGCACTGGTCTGACCAGCTTGGTCAAAGAGTGTCCAATTGAGCGTGCTGTTTACTAGGCTCGCATCGGCGAACTTGAACCAGTTTGCCATTCCGACAAAGGTATTTACTGGTGCGCTAATCGTAGCGTTGCTTGTTACCGGAGAGCGACCAAGTTCTTGTGTTGAGTACGCCCATTCGACAGGTGCGCTCGCTGGGATTGCTCCGTAGAAAGTGGACTGGATTATAAGCTTGTCTGTAGGGTCATCGCATATAACTCGAGCCGAGCCGACGTTTCCTGTGCCGGCAGGGTCGATCTTGTTACTAAGGAAGACGTGATACTGCCCCTTTTTAGGAACGACAGGGCGCTCTTGATGTACGAGAGCACCAGTGCTGTCTCTTACTTCAACAGTTACAGAGATATCGATATCATTCGCGTTTGCGATTTCTAGCCAGTTCTTGGTTAAACCGTTACCCATGGTAGAGGCCAGTACTGGGTTGCCTGTGCAGGATCCACCAGTTCCGCGAAGCGGGAAGGCGAAGTTGTAGTCACCAGTTGGTGTTAAGTTGTAACGGATAAGAACTGCGTCGTAGAGCTGAGAGCTGTTTGCAGGCTCGACGACATAGAGACCAGTAATCTGTCCATCAGGATGCCCAAGTGCGATATCTTGTCGAGCACCAGGTGCAAGGTTTCCGACCGCTATTTCTCTTGCAACAGCTCCTGCAGAGTCAAAGACCTTGACGACGGCGTTAAACGTTGTCTCGTCGAGATTCACAATTGAAAGCCAGTTGTTACTGACGTTGCTACCAGCGGAAGGGTCTATGGAGTTATAGACTCCCGATAACTTTCCACTTTGGGCGTTGGAAACGGGAAGTGAGAACGCATACTCAAACTGCTTTGCTGAACCAGCTGCCGCAGGTCGGTAGAAGACAGTGCGGCAATTTAGTT
>QIGM01000461.1 GCA_003230795.1 bacterium | reverse complement strand
GTCGAAAAACCAATGTGCACCACAATTGAGCAAGCTCATGAGCTGATTCGTTTAGCTGAAGAGCACGGGAGAGTGCTTCAAGTAGGGCATCTCGAACGCTTCAACCCAGCATTTCGAGCGATGAAGGAAGTGCTCACTCAACCCTGGTTCTTCGAGGTGCGTCGTATCTCTCCATTCTCCGGTAGGGGTGCTGATGTTGATGTTGTGCTCGACCTGATGATTCACGATATTGATATCGTTTCGCACTTAGTGGGACGGCCAGTGAAACGGGTTGAGGCGATGGGCATACCTGTTCTTACCAAGAGTGTTGATGTTGCGAATGCACGTCTGACTTTTGAGGGAGGCGCTGTTGCGAATGTCTCCGCGAGTAGAGCGGCGTTTAAATCAGAGCGTACGATTCGTATTTTTCAGCCAGATGTTTACATCTCGCTTGATTTCGAAAAGAAGAAGCTTAAGATGTATACCAAGTCTGCGGAAAGTGATGGAAAAGGCTTTCCTAAAATAGATATTGATGAGCGCAAGGTTCAGGAACGAGATGCCTTGGATGATGAAATTCATGCCTTTCTTGATGCCGTGCGTGAAAGAACGGAGCCTGTTGTTTCAGGACATGATGGTCTGCGTGCTTTGCAGCTTGCCGAACGAATTCGAGACGCCTTTGAAGAAAGCTCTCAAGCGTTTGATCAAAATCCCGCTTCTGCGAAGTTAGTTGGAAACATGAATTTCGTTTAATGCGTCCAAAACTTTTAATTAATGTGTCGAGACAATTCCATCACGTAGAACCTAAATGAGCCGAACAAATGCCTAGTGCTGAAATGCGTGGACTGGAAGAATTACTTGAGAATCAGAATGTCGCTGGACGTGCACCAGTTGCCGATTCCCAGGGAGTA
Organism: bacterium; assembly: GCA_003230795.1. GTDB lineage: Bacteria > Bdellovibrionota_C > UBA2361 > SZUA-149 > SZUA-149 > SZUA-149. Next base: position 4,147 of record QIGM01000461.1, on the reverse strand, counting down.
CTTGCGCCTAAAATATTGTTCGTTGCTGGCGAAGTCTCAGGAGATGAGCACTCGGCGCGTGTGGTGACGGAGATATTGCGCCGTCGTCCGGGAGCGCAAGTATTTGGCATGGGGGGGAAGGCGCTTCGCGCGGCAGGTATGGAGCTAGTTGTTGATTCTGAGAAATATGCCTCTGTGATGGGTCTGACGGAGGTTATAGGTAGCCTTCCGAAGATTCGAAAAGCATTTAAAATGATCCTTGATGTCGTTGAGAAGCGCTCGCCCGATGTTGCTGTGCTTACTGACTACGCAGAATTCAATATGCTACTCGCGAAATCACTCCGCAAACGAGGTGTGCCGGTGGTGTTCTTCATTAGCCCGCAAATCTGGGCTTGGAGGAAGGGATGAATCCGAGCGATTAAGCGTAATGTGAAAAAGGTGCTGCCGATATTTCCGTTTGAAGAGTCGTTTTACCACAAGCATGGCGTTGCGGCGGAATACATAGGGCATCCCTTTCTTGATCGTCCTGACTCGAGTTTTCAAGCTGATGAATTTTTGTCAGGGCTTGGCTTGTCTCCACATGCGCCGACCGTGGCGCTGCTTCCAGGAAGCAGAAAAGCTGAGATTGAACGTCTGCTTTTACCAATGGTGCACGCGGTTACCAAGCTTCGTCAAATTCGACCCGGTGTGCAGGCCATTCTCCCCGTCGCTACGAGCATCGATAAGGCCTGGCTTGAAGAACTCATCGGAGAACACGAAGGGATTCATCTAGTAGAAGGGCAGGCGAGAGAGTGTCTTCGTGCTGCTACCGTTGCTGTTGTTGCTTCAGGAACAGCAACAGTGGAAGCGGCTTTGGCTCAAGTGCCTTTTTTCGTAGTGTATCGATTATCTCCACTGACATATTTTTTAGCGAAGAGATTGGTTCGTGGCGTTAAGAACATTGCAATGGCTAATCTTATTGCAGGACAGAACGTTGTAGACGAGTTGCTACAAGGTGATGTTTCCGCTGAGAGAATTGCGGAGGAATTAGAAAGACTACTTGGCGACAAACGCCGGAGAGACGAACTTAAAGAGAGTCTCTCCTTGGTTCGGCGACGTCTTGAGGCGGGTCTTACTGCGGGGACGAGCGGCCCGGAACGAGCTTCACAAACGATTCTTGAATTGATAGATGCGGAGGCTTCAAGGTAGCTGTGATGGAAACGGCAGAGCATCAAACAAAATCTTCCTCTGTCGTCGTATATCGTCGGCTCTTGAAATATCTTACGCCATACCGAAAACTCTTCTTCGGTGCGCTTGCGGCGATGGTCGTCTACGGCGCGACGGATGGAGCAGTGCCTTACTTGTTGAAGCGTGTGCTCGATGATGTATTTGGTGCCCAAGATGAAAACATGCTGCATGTCCTTGTTGGCGTGATAGTTCTTTTAGCTCTGGTGCGTAGCGTTTTCGGTTTCTTGCAGAAGTATATGTCTGCTCAAGTTGGGCTGGGAATTATTAAAGACATTCGAAATGAGATTAGTCTTAAGTTATTAAACTTTTCCCCTCGATTTTATGAAACCCATAGCACCGGTTCCCTCATTTCTAGAGTGACCAACGATACCCTTCTCGTTCGCTCTGCTCTTACTGATGCAACAGCAAGTGTTTTGCGTGATTCAATCAGAATAATAGCGTTGCTTTCAGTCGCGTTTTATTTGGATCCCTTCCTTGCATTGATTGCTTTTGTTGGATTCCCCTTGGGAATCTACCCAGTTATTCTCTTCGGTAGAAAAGTCCGTAAGCTTAGCAGGCGTGGTCAGGATCAATTTGGTGGGCTCACCGGGATATTGCAGGAAACGATTGTTGGGCATCAGGTTGTGCAAGCTTTTAGTCGTGAGGACTATGAGCATAAGCGATTTAGCGAAGAGAACGAACGATTTACCAACACTTTTATTCGCGCCGAGAAGTATGGCGCTCTTTCGAGCCCAAGTAATGAGATAATTGGGAGCTTAGCGATTGCGGCGGTTATCCTTTATGGAGGCTTCAGCGTTATCTCGGGAGTTCGAACTCAAGGTGATTTTATCGCCTTTGTTTCAGCGATCTTTCTTCTGTATGAGCCAGTAAAAAAACTCAGTCGGGTCAACAATATTATTCAAACTGGTGTTGCGGCAGCAGAGAGAATTTTTGAAATACTCGATATCGAGCCCGATATCCAAGATAAAGCTGATGCCGTCCCGCTCGATCCCGCAGGCGCTGATATCGAGTTTAAAAACGTGTCCTTCAGCTACGCATCGGCTGGTGCGGATTCAAGTAGCGACTCAGAGAAAATAGAGTTCGCGCTTCGAGACGTGAGTCTTCGAGTTAAGTCAGGTGAAACAGTGGCCTTGGTTGGACATTCAGGGTCGGGAAAGTCCACCCTTGTCAGTCTACTCCCGCGATTTTATGATGTTGAGGAAGGAACGCTATCGGTAAAAGGAAAGCCAATCGATTCTTGGACACTCAAATCCCTGCGTGAGTCAATTTCTGTGGTGAATCAGCATACTTTTCTTTTCAACGCGAGCATTCGCGAGAACATTGGGTATGGAAAGTTAGGAGCGAGTGACCTTGAGATTGAGCGTGCGGCTCGAGCAGCGAATGCTCATGATTTTATCATGGCTCTTCCAGAAGGCTACTCAACGATAATTGGTGAGCAGGGATTGCGTCTCTCTGGAGGTCAACGCGCTAGACTCGCGATTGGCCGCGCCTTGTTAAAAGACGCCCCTATTTTAGTCCTGGATGAGGCAACAGCGAGTCTCGACAGTGAGTCCGAAGGCTTAGTGCAAGACGCGATTGACCTTCTGATGAAAGGTAGGACGGTGCTCGTGATTGCTCATCGACTTTCTACTATTCGTCAAGCCGACCGTATCGCGGTGCTCAAGGACGCTCGTATTGTAGAGTTAGGCGCACATGATGACTTGATTGCAGAAGAAGGGGAGTATGCACGTCTCTATCGTCTTCAGTTTCGAGACGACGCCAGCTTTGAGACGAAGATTAGCCATGCTGCCCCAATCCAAGAATAGTTCTGCTACCTCAGCGACTCCCGTTTTGGGTTTCGTTGCTGTGATTGTGTTTCTCCTCTCCACTTTGGCGCTTCCTTTCGTGCTCCTCTACGGACTCCTAAAGCCTCGATGGCGTGAGGGCGCAGATGAACGCCTTGGACGTGGTGTTTGGCGAAGTTCAGAAATGGCAGAGATTGATGTGCTTATTCATGCGGCGTCGGTTGGTGAGGTTCGAGGAATAGAGCCTTTGCTGAGCGAGATGCTGCGTGAGTATCCATCTCTGAAGGTGGGCATATCTACAACTTCCCTTACTGGTAGAGGAATCGCCCGGGAATTACTGGGAGAGAATCGAGCAGCACTATTGCCTCTGGATCATCCTTGGATGGTCGGCTCGGCGCTTGCGAGGATAAGCCCAAAGGCGATTCTCATTACCGAAACAGAGCTTTGGCCTAGCATGTTGTTAGCGATTAGTAAGCTCGAGATTCCCGTAAGTCTGATAAATGCCAGAATATCGGATTACAGCTTCCCCAACTACGCTCGATTCCGAATGGTGCTAGCTCCTCTGCTTCGCATCTTTCGTTTAGTTGCCACGCAGACAGAGCTTGATGCGCAGCGTTTTCGTGATCTCGGAGTGCTTGAGGAGAACCTCTTTGTTTTTGGCTCCACGAAGTATGATCGTGAAGTCGTTTCCATGAGCGAAGCAGAGCGCCAAGCGTTTGCTGCGGAACTCGGTATCGATTTGGCGCTTCCTTGCTTCGTTGCGGGAAGTGTTCGGCCCGGCGAAGATGAGGCAGTAATCCGAGCGTATATGGCGGCTCGTGAGCAAGTCCCAAGTCTCCAACTCGTAATTACTCCGCGTCATCCAGAACGTTTTGAAGACTGTGCTGCGCTGTTAACGAAAATGGAGTTGCAATTTCACCGACGAAGTGCTGGCCGAGCGGCCCAGCCAAGCGGAGTCGTTTTCCTTGATACACTTGGTGAACTGCAAAAAGTATACGCTCTCGCGACCTTCTCCTATGTTGGTGCGACCCTTGTTGACATCGGCGGGCACAACCCACTTGAGCCGGCTGCCTGTGGAACTCCAGTCTTGGTGGGTCCTTACACTTCAACCGTCCGCGATGCGGTTGCGGCCCTGCGAGAAGCAAATGCGGTCAAGA
>QIGM01000360.1 GCA_003230795.1 bacterium | reverse complement strand
TACTTCGATATCAACGAAAGTGGCTCTGTTTCCGTAGCGCCGGATGGACCTGATGGTCCCCGAGTTGATCTAAGTGAGATTGTTTCTGCGGTGAACGAGCGTGGTGTCGATCTGCCGGTGCTGCTGCGTTTCAACGGGATTCTTCGGCATCGTATTCGGGCGATTTATACAGCGTTTCAAGATGCCATTGAGGAACATGAGTACCAAGGACGCTACTTTCCCGCCTATCCAATTAAAGTAAATCAGCAACGCCATGTCGTAGATGTGATTCGTGGAGTTGGAAACGAATTCTCGATGGCGCTCGAAGTAGGCAGTAAGCCAGAGTTGATTGCGGTACTTGGTGTGCACGACAATCCCGACGCATTTCTTCTCTGCAACGGTTACAAAGATAGAAGCTACATCAAGCTGGCGCTTATGAGCCAAAAGATTGGCCGGCGCCCGATGATTGTTATTGAGAAACTGTCTGAGCTTTCTCTTGTGCTCGATGTGGCTGAAGAGATTGGCATTGAGCCGCAGATAGGGCTTCGCTTACGGCTTGCCGGAAAAGGTGCAGGTCGCTGGGAGCGCTCTGGTGGAGATCGAGCGAAGTTCGGATTAAACATTGCTGAGATTCTTTCAGCTACCTCTGAACTGAAGCGACGAGAAAAGTTAGGCTGCCTTCGCCTACTCCACTTTCACGCAGGTAGTCAGCTCACATCGATATCCGTGCTCAAAACCGCCCTGAAAGAAGCGGCACAGACCTACATCCAACTATGTCAGGAGTGTCCGAATCTAGACTTACTCGATGTTGGTGGTGGTTTAGGCGTTGACTATGACGGTTCCAAGACGAGCTTTTCCTCATCGATGAACTATACGCTTGAGGAGTATGCTCGAGACGTCGTCTGGATTCTGACTGACCTTTGCGATCAGGCAGAAGTGCCTCATCCGCATATAATTACCGAATCAGGTCGAGCAACCGTGGCCTACCATTCGTTACTTGTTTGCAATGTGCTTGGAATCGCCAATTCCTTTCCTGATGAATGCGACCCTGAGCAGATTCTTGAGCAAACAGAGCATCCTACGGTAAAAAATCTCGCCTATCTTCGAAAGGATATTAGCCCCAAGACCTGCCAGGAGTCTCTTCATGACGCCGTGTCTTTGAGAAACGACTTGGTGCAACAATACAATCTAGGACTTGTCAGTATTCGAGATCGAGCCTTCGGAGATCTCTGTTACTGGTCTGTGTTGAACGCGATCTGTAGAGCCGCCAAAGAGCTGCACTACGTGCCTGAAGATCTTGAGCGGCTGCCCTCGATGCTCACGGACACATATTTCTGTAATTTTTCGCTGTTTCAGTCCTTACCGGACTCTTGGGCGATTCAGCAGATATTCCCCATAACGCCTCTCAATCGCCTCAATGAAGAGCCAGATCGACCAGTAGTTATCGCTGATATCACCTGTGACTCAGATGGCACAATTGATCGTTTTGCGGATTTGCGAGATGTGAAACGATACCTCCCAGCGCATCGTCTAAATGAGGATGAGCAATATTGCTTCGTCATGTTCCTTGTTGGGGCCTATCAGGAGATTCTCGGTGACTTACACAACCTCTTTGGCGACACAAATGCAGTGCATGTCGAGGTCGATGCATCGGGTCAGTTTGAGCTTGCCAGTGTGGTCGAAGGAGATACCGTACGTGAAGTGCTCAAATATGTGCAGTTCGAAAAAGAAGATCTTCTTACTCGATGGAGGGCCTCGCTTGAGCAAGCGGTCTCTAGTGGCCAAATTGCTTCGAATGAAACAGCGAGTATGTTTCGAGCCTATTCAGATTCCTTCGAGAGTTATACGTATCTTAAGTAAGCATGCGGTCTTAAGTAAGCATGCGAATTTTCCCTTAGCCTGCCTAATCGATTGTCGGAGGGGCAATTAGCGAGATGAGTGAATTTAGCTTTGATAAGATTACCCGTCTGCCCTCTGCGCTTTTTCGACGGCTGATCGATCACGGCGTTCATCTACTCACCGATCCTCGTAAGACCTACAGCGCTAGTGAAGTAAGTGATCTTGCTTCGATTAAGCGTCGTGTAGAAAATTGCGACGTGATGCTGGTCGCAGGTAACGCAAGAATTTCTTACGTCGTAAAAGTCCTTACTCTCTCTCCCTGGTCTCACGTAGTGCTCTATGTTGGTGATAGAAGCGATCTGCTTACTGAGGAGGAGCGAGAGGAGTATACTAAGAGATACGGCAGCGCTGCCTTGAAGCATCTCGTTATCGATGCAGACCCAGTGCGACGCGTGCATCTCAAACCGCTTGATGATTATGCTGGTATGATGATTAGGCTCTGTCGTGCGGAAGCCCTTTCGGACTTAGATTCAGAGGAGGTGGTGAAAAATGCGCTGTCTCAGCTCGGACGAGAGTATGACCTAAAGCATATTATTAGCCTTCTGTTTTTCTTCGCCTTTCCTTGGGAAATCTTTCCGGCAAGTATTCGCAGATTTATTACAGACTTTACCCTTTCAGAGGACGATAGGATTTGTTCGCGAGTACTGGCCGAGGCATTTCACAGTGTGGGCTACCCCATTCGCCCACTTCGAGTTGTGCACGATCGTAGTGCCCTACATAAGAAGGCGCTAGGCTTTGCGGTAAGTGCCAGAAGTCGAAGCAAGAGCGCTCTGAAATTGCTTATTGGAGGGCGCTTTGGTTCTGCCGTCGGCCGGCTCGCAGATCGCCGCTATGGGGAGATTCACCTCAAGGGTGCGCGCCACATCACCCCTGCTGATTACGACCTCTCCCGCTTCTTTTCGATTGTTAAAGATAAGGATGACCTCGCAATCCCCTACCGAGATGCGGCTACAATTTGTCCTATTCCGAGTTAAAAAGGTAAATTAGTAGCGATTTGTTTGTTTTCTGCTTTTTAGATTCTACGGAATCTACTAGTATTTTTGGGAGTCTGAGCTGCTTCGCCTGTTGGTAGATGCGGCTCTTCTTCGCTCTTAGGACATAGTAATACACATCAATGGGATAACGTGCGTCATGCAAAGTAAGGTAGTGGCCAAAGTAGCGCCGATGATCAAAGCGGTCTGTTTTTCTCTCCTGACCTTAGCGATTAGTTCCTGCGGTGGTGCCGATGGTAAGGCCCTTGTCATTGAGATCCTTCTTTCTAATCTGGCAACAGAGACGAGCTTCGTACCTTCTGACGGTATTCCTGCAGTAGTCGCTTTTTCGCCAGCCTTTGGCGTCGTACACGAAGACGGGACTTCCCCGCTTTTCACATCGGGCTCTGCCGCAAGCAGTGGCTTGGAGTCGCTAGCAGAAGATGGCAACTTCGTACCTCTGATCGACGAATTATCACTGACTGAGGGTGTAAGGCTTACGGCTGCGGTCAATACTCCTGAGGGAGAAGAGAGCCCTGGTCCCCTACTGCCCGGCGGCACTTACCGACTACTCATTACCGTGCAGCAGGCCGCTACCGGGGGAGGGCAGAACGCTAGAGTTTCGCTAGCGAGCATGTTCCTTCAATCAAACGACGTATTTGTTGCCAGTCCAGAGGGTGGACTTCGACTTTTCGACGATGCCGGCAATGTCATCACAGGCGACCGAAGTGGAGAGCTTCTACTTCTGGACGCAGGAACTGAAGTGAATCAAGAGCCAGGTCTTGGTGCAGACCAGGCTCTTCGGCAGATGGATTTCAATCAAGGTGCGGCTGAAGGTGGCATTGTTCGTGGAGTTGATGATGGCTTTGTCTACCCATCGGTGCCCTCAGTGTTGCGAATGACTGTGAATGTCGTAGGTGAGTTCGCCGAGTAAATTTACCGAGTAGGATTTACCGAGTAGAGGCGGTTCTAAGCCTTAGCGACATTACCTCGCACCCATTCGATAATTTCTTTGGTAGTGGCTCCTGGCGTGAAGATCTTTTTGACGCCAATCTTTGCTAGATCCTTGGAATCTTGCTCGGGGATGATACCCCCACCAAAGACGATAATGTCTTCAGCCTCTTCCTCTTTGAGTAGTCTGACTACTTCCGGAAAGATCGCCATATGCGCTCCTGACAGGATGCTAAGGCCAATAGCGTCGACGTCTTCCTGGACGGCACTACGCACAATCATAGCTGGCGTCTGGTGAAGGCCTGTATAGATGACTTCCATGCCAGCATCACGCAATGCTCGAGCAATAACCTTTGCGCCGCGATCGTGGCCATCAAGACCAGGTTTACCAACAAGTATTCTAAGAGGTGCTTGGCTCATATCTAACTATTCTACAGGAGACCCGGATCTCTATAAACCCCGAAAACATCGCGATATACATCTGATACTTCACCAATAGTAATACCCTTCTCTACTGCTTCAATCAGTATCGGCATGAGATTGCTTCCATCTTCGCAGGCGCGCTTAATTTGCGCGAGCTGTGTTTGAACGTTCTCTTTCGAGCGTCGTCCAATGAACGCAGTAAACTTTTCAATTCGTTTAGATTCGAGTTCTGGATCGCTGCGATGAAGTGGAATATCGGCGTTATCTTTGGAATCAACGAACGAGTTTACTCCAACAATAACTTGCTCCTTACTTTCCAGATCTTTTTGAAAGGTATAGGCAGACTCTGCAATCTCTTTCTGGGGGAAACCCTCGTCAATAGCGGCTAGCATTCCGCCCAAGTCATCAAGTTTCGTGATGTATTCCATCGCCTTTTCTTCCATCTCGTCGGTGAGACTCTCGACGAAATAGGAGCCTGCGAGTGGATCTATGGTGTCAGCAACTCCCGTCTCGTAGGCAATAATCTGCTGTGTTCGAAGCGCCACGGTGACAGCTTCCTCCGTCGGAAGCGAAAGCGTCTCGTCCATGGAATTGGTATGGAGAGATTGAGTGCCACCCAATACCGCAGCCATTGCCTGAAGTGCGACTCGTGCGACATTATTCATTGGCTGCTGTGCGGTAAGACTTACTCCTGCGGTCTGCGCATGAGTCCGCAACTTCTGTGAGCGAGGGTCTTTAGAGTTGAACCGTTCCTTCATTAAACGCGCCCACATACGTCTTGCGGCGCGGAACTTTGCAATCTCTTCAAAAAA
>QIGM01000357.1 GCA_003230795.1 bacterium | reverse complement strand
GAACCGTATTCGCTGCTGCCTGTATTCCTCTGGAGGCTGTCGGTGGTGATCTTTATGACATTTGGAAGATAGAGCGTGGCAAGTACGGCCTTTTCCTTGGTGACGTAACAGGTCACGGACTCTCCGCGGCCTTTATTGGCGCAATGACGAAAATGGCCTTGGCGTATGCTCCTAAGCAAAGCCCGGAAGAAATGCTGTTTGAGGTAAACAATGGCTTATGCGATCGCATCCCAGGAGGAACCTTTGTCACGGCGGCAGCAGCATTTTTTGAGCCAATGGAGGGATTGCTTAGCGTTGCGCGTGCTGGCCATCCGCCCCCGTATATTTGGCGTTCAGCGAAGGGAAGTGTTGAGATGCTTGAGCCAAAAGGCTTACCACTTGGAGTTAATGAGGGTATGCCTTACGAGCTAGTAACAACGAAGCTTGAGTCTGGGGATAAGTTCCTTATGATTACCGATGGAATTATCGAGACCGCGGATATGGACGGCAAGATGCTTGGCGTAGAGGGAGTGGCGGATTTGTTCGCCGAGTCAGCGAAGGCTGGTAAATCTGTGGCGGAGTGTATTACCGAAATTCTTGATACTCAGAAAGAGTTCTCAGGCGGACGCCTGTTGAAAGATGATAATACCTTGGTCGGCTTCGACTTTGAAATAGAATCGCCCTAGAGTTTTTAAAGTCATGATTAACCCTCACCCTCCCCTTACTGGAGTCCCTATCACGCTTGTTACTCTCGCTCTCGGCGCGGAGTGTGTGTCTTTTTTTTGGAGGAAAAACGAATGTAGAACGTTTGCAGCAACGCTTGTTCGTATCCTCTGTGTTCTTGCGCTCCTGACGTACTATTCTGGCTACTTCGGTGCGGAGCAGGCCAGTTTAAGCTTTGAAGTACCGAAAGATAGGATCTCAGAGCATCAGGCGTATGCGAAATTTTTCCTAATCTCTCTTATTCCCTGTCTGAGTTTTTCTTTTCTCGAGCGCAATCAAGAGATGAATGCTGGGTGGTTTCGACCAGCGTATTTGTTCTTTTTGCTACTGAGCGCCGTGCTTTGTATCCTTGTCAGTTCGCACGGAGGAGCCTTGGTCTTCGATTTTGGAGCTGGTGTAGACTTACTGACTCAGTAGAATACCTTGTTTTAGGGATCTTTTAAAAAACACCTCACCCTTCCGTAACCGAGGTCCGCTCCACGAGGAGTCTGCTTGAGTTTGTTCTTGGCCTCGTCGATAATGAGTTAGAGAGAATCTTTCGAAAAATTTCACGGTTCGAGGGAGCTACGAGTGTCAGAGAAAACACCAGCGAAAAATACACAGCTGCGCGTCAGTGGGCCTGTGCTTCTTGTCGATGATGACGAGGAGTATCGCCGGATGATGGAGAAGTTGCTTCTGAGTTTTGGGCTGACATCGATCCCCATCGAGAGCGGTGCTCACTGTGTACGCTTTGTTCAGAATCAGCCGTGGAACTGGTTTCCGTCTTTGATTATTACTGACATTGTGATGGACGGTATGGGCGGCTATCAATTGATGCGTCGACTACAAGAACAGTACCCGAAAAAAGATATTCCGATAATTGTTGTTTCTCGTTTAGACGCGATTTTAGATATCGCTGAAGCGGAGTCGGCAGGAGCAACCGCGTACGTTAAGAAGCCAGTAGATCCCCAACAGCTCTATGAGGCTCTCGATAGGATTGTGAACCACGATCCGAAGACCGGGGCACTTACCTTTACAATAGACCACAGCGATAGTCCTTAGAGCGCGACCAGCTTTTGTGTCCAGCGGTCTCTAAAGCGCCACTCCCAACGAAGAGAAAGCGTCCTTTATCGCGTTCGCGATTTCTGGTCGAGCAGTCACAATCTTTGTTGCCAATGATTTGGCTGAGTCTTTCTCCTCCGCATTTTGAGCAGTACGGTAGAGGAGCAAAAGCGCTTCGATGTTCACGAAGCGTGAACGCTCACATAGAGCGCTGAGATACTCTCTTTGGGCTTGGCGGTCCTCGGCGGAGGATATCGTGAGCACTCTCGCATAAAGGAGCGAGGCAAGCTCGCCGACAAACTGCTCGACGGAGTTTACTGACTGCTCTGCGGGAATGTCGTTGGGGGTATCAATGCCGTATTTGCTAAGAATCGCCTTCGCTTTCTCTACTTCGCCGGCATCAATGGATGCTTGGGCGAGGTAGAGAGGGGCGAGTCTTTCGTAGACGCTCCCGGAGCTTCCCTTTTCTAGTAACGTAACGTTTTCGTTGAAAACAGTTTTTGCTTTGTCTATTGAGGAATCGCCTTCGCCTTCCATGGTCGCTTCTCCGACAAGCTCTAAATAGGCGTCTTGGGTATTCTGAAAGCGAAAGCTCGCATCTTCACGCTCTTTTTGTGAGGCGGTACGAAATTCTCCAAGAAGCCAAACACCGAGAAGAACCAATACCATTGCGCCGAAAAACTTCTGCCAATTCTCTGCAAGCTGACGAGCGAGATCCGGTTCCAGATCGGATTCTCCGATACGGTTGGCGAGTTCGTCGAGCGTGGAGCCGGTTTTCGGCTCTGCTGGAGCAGAGTCGTTGCTTGAGGAAGTCGAGTCTACTTTTGGTGAACTTGTTGACGTCTTATTCATAAGCCTTTTCTACATTTTGTATTTGAAATCATCAGGGTCCATTTCTGCTAAGATCTCAGCCCATTTTTCCTTATCGATATTTGCGAAATTCTTCTTTCCTCTATCGTCGTCACTGCCCGCGATTGCATACTCTTCTTCGCCATCTTCAGTGTTGACGGCGACCATAGTAACTTGGGCTTGCTCAAGCACTGCAGACTTGACTACGATTTGTGCGTTGGTGCGAACGGCCAGGGCAATAGCGTCGCTCGGCCGAGCATCCATAATTTTCACGAGATCTCCAACCACAATCTCGATGTTCGCGATGAAGGTATTTTCATGCAGTTCTGCAACAATTACCTTAATTACTCTACCGCCCAATTCTTCCACCACATCGCAAAGGAGGTCGTGTGTCATGGGACGCGCGAGGTCGACTTGTTTAAGTGCGCTCGCGATTGCGGTAGCCTCGGCAAGACCAATCCAAATCGGAAGACAGGTTTCACCGCTCACGTCTTTGAGAATGACAATGGGAGCATTTGAGGCCGGATCTAACACAAGTCCCGCAACAAACATCTCGATTTCATCAGAGCCTTCTTCGCTCATCTTAAAGTCCTTTTCGGCTTAGAGCCCATTCCATAACTTTCCCGAAATCTCTCGGCAGCTCTCAACACCCAGAGTTGTCCACCCCAGAGTTGTCCACCAGAGTCATCCATGCGAGTCCTTTGCCAGAGATTCTTGAATTCCGCCTTCACTATCATACGCCACCTCGTTAGTGACAAGTTTTCCGAACAGACAGTTTGGACTGCTACGAATAACCCTGACCTTTACGATTTCACCGGGTTGGGGCTTGCCATCGGCAATTTCAAGCAGTGTATTCTGCGGAATTCGACCACGGACCGAGGATAGCTTCTTATTATATCCCTCCACAAGTACCTCAACCTCCTGGTCGAGCCACTGGCGGTTGAGCTCTTCGCTATGTTCCGACTGTAATTTCTGAAGGCGAGTAAGGCGCTTTCCGGCCACACTCCTTGAGACATGTTCAGCTTCAGTAAATGATTCAATTGCGGTGGTATGAGGTCGCGGAGAATACATAAAGGAGTAGGCAGAGGAATACTTAACCTGTCTCATTACCTCAAGCGATTGTTCAAAATCCTCTTCGGTTTCGCTTGGGAATCCGACGATGATATCAGTTGTGATACCGATAGTCGGGACTCGAGAGCGAATGGAGTCGACGATGTTGAGATACCTGTCTCTACGGTAGTTTCTATTCATCAGCTTGAGGATTCTATCGCTACCAGATTGAAGTGGTAGGTGAATATGAGGACAGAGCTGAGGGATTGAACCGTAGAGTTCAATGAAGTCTTTTCGGACTTCTGCGGGATGAGGGCTTGTGAAACGGATTCGTTCAAGTCCGTCGATTTCAGCGATACGTCGAATTAGCGCTTCGAAGCGAATGCGTGGCTTGAGATCTATCCCATAAGAGTTCACCGTCTGGCCAAGGAGCAGGACCTCTTTGGCTCCGGCACGAACTTTTAAGCGAATTTCCTTCTCAATCTCCTCAATTGAGCGACTTACCTGCTTTCCTCTAGTATTCGGCACAACGCAGTAAGCACACATTTTGTCGCAACCGCGTTGGATCGCCACCAGCGCACGCACTGGCGTATTGTGCAATCCAAAGGCAGCGCGGCTTGCCCCTTCTACTCTGGGCGCTGAATCAAATTCGTCAGGTAGTTCTTCCCACTCGTCTTTGTAGTCGATAGCGACTTGAACCTCAGCCCCCTGCTTTGCTTTCTCTACAAGTGAGGGGATTAAAGAAAGATTGTGGGTGCCAACTACGAAATCAACGCTTCGGTTGCGTTTGGAAATATTGGCCCCTTCTTGCTGGGCGACACAGCCTCCCACACCGATGATCATGCCTGGCTTTTGCTGCTTGAGTTCGGCGTAGATGCCAAGTGCGCTAAAAAGCTTGTGCTCGGCCTTGTCTCTGACACTGCAGGTGTTGACGAGAATGACTTCGGCTTCTTCTGCAGAGCTAACCGGTCGATACTTGCTCGAGAGAAGCTGCAACATCTTCTCGGAGTCGTACTCGTTCATTTGGCAGCCGAAGGTCTTAACGAAGACTCCAGGTAAATCTTGCTCGGAGCTACGCGATGGCTGCGCTAAATTTTTGGAGGACTGGGGCATTGCTGAGTAAAAATATACCTAATTAGTTCTACTGTTCGACAGTAGGTTTAACGAATGCTCATCTACAAGGCAATTAGTGGTGGTGTTTACTGGCGCAATACTCGAACGTGGGGAATGAAGCTGCCGCCTGGGACCCTGGGAACGGATCTATCGAGCTTTATTCGCACTCGCTTCGACCCTTGTGGAGGAAGTCTAAGTCCGCCTAGATCGACCAGCTCTTCGTTTGAGCGTAGGGCTGAATCTTTCGGAGGTAGTTTCGGTAGCTTGCCCTTATTCGCCC
>QIGM01000581.1 GCA_003230795.1 bacterium | reverse complement strand
TATGATGAACTGACAAGTGGGCTTACCGACGAAGAAAAAGATCAACTAGGCAAGCATGCCGCAAAGATGGCGGTGTTACTAAAATCGCCGGCACGAGTACAAGCTATTTGCGCGGATATCGTGCAGCATTATCAGGAAAAAGTCGCGCCTAATGGTTTTGGCGCGCAGGTGGTGACTATTGATCGTGAATCGTGCCTCTTGTACAAGCAAGCGCTCGATGAGTTGCTGCCGCCCGAAGCGTCTGACATCGTTATGTCAGTCAATAGTGGCGAAGAGCGCTTTGCTCCATACCGTCGCGATCGAGATGCAGAAGCAAAGCTGCTGGACCGGTTTCGAGATCCAAATGATCCGCTAAAAATCATAATCGTCACGGCCAAACTGCTCACCGGATTCGACGCGCCGATCTTGCAGACCATGTACCTCGACAAGCCATTTCGTGACCACACTTTGCTCCAGGCAATTTGTCGGACAAACCGTCCGTATGGACAAGAGAAAACTCACGGCCTGATTGTTGATTACCTTGGCGTGTTCGATGATGTCGCGTTAGCTATTCAATTTGACGAAGAGGGAATCACTCGTGTTATTACCAATATCGCCGAACTTAAGGCGAAATTGCCAGAGGCAATCCAGAAATGCCTGGAGTACTTCCCCGGTGTCGACCGCAAGATAGAGGGCTACGAGGGTCTGATCGCGGCACAACAATGTCTGCCCAATAACGATGTGCGTGACCGATATGCGGCTGACTGCAGTTACTTAGGTCGCTTGTGGGAAGCAATCTCTCCTGACCCGATGCTTGGCGCATTCGAAATGGACTATCGGTGGATCATCCAGGTATACGAGTCAGTTAGGCCTTCAACGGATACAGGCAGATTGCTGTGGCATCGACTTGGTGCGAAGACTATCGAGCTCATACATCAGAACGTCCACGTAGACGCGATTCGCGATGATCTAGAGACCCTGGTGCTCGATGCTGAGCTGCTCGAAGCTGTTCTGGGCTCTCCAGACCCCGCGAAGAAATCGAAGGAGATCGAGATAAAGGTAGCTCGTCGACTTCGAAATCACCTGCATAATCCAAAGTTCAAGGCCCTGGCGGAGCGGTTAGAGGATCTGAAGACTCGTCACGAACAGGGTCTTCTGGTCAGCATGGATTTCCTGAAGGAACTACTCAAGCTGGCGAGAGACGTGGTAGAGACTGAACGAGAGACGCCGCCGATTGAGGAAGAGGAAAGGGGCAAGGCAGCATTAACCGAGCTCTTCGAAGAAGCAAAAAGCGACGACACACCCATCATGGTTGAGCGGGTCACAAGTGACATCGACGAGATCGTACGAGTCGTCCGCTTTGACGGCTGGCAAAGTACGCATGCAGGAGAGCGCGAAATCAAGAAAGCCCTTCGGAAAACATTGTTCAAGTACAAACTGCACCAGGACCAGGACCTGTTTGATCGCGCATACGGCTATATCAGGGAGTATTACTGAAGTATCGCCATTTGGCACTAGAGATGCCGGGCGGAGACACTTCGTTTCATCCCATTCACTTAGAACTATTGAGAGCAAGGACTCACATTGAAAAAGATATCGATCAACTTCGCTGACGGCCGTCCATTCGATTCGCGAAATGTCCGCCATTATCGTGGAATAGTTGGTCTATACCTAATCTACAATACGGAAATCAGCATTCGATATCCGTTCAAGGAGTCTCGTCTCATCTACATAGGCATGAGTGAAAAAGTGACCAACAGCATCGGCGCTAGATTACAGAACCACCTAGATGGAACGTCTGGCAATGATGGAATACTAAGCTACGCTAGCGTGAATAGTCTCAAGTTCACTGTAGTCAATTTCGAGATGCTCAAATCAATCTGGCCATATCAGATCGAAACACTCGAAAGCTATTTTATTTCCGATTTCGTCAGGGGTTTTGGCGTATACCCAATTTGCAACAATAAGACCGGTTTCGATATCTTGAACGCAGAAGTGGGTAGGCAGATCAATATTGAGTGGGAGTATTTCAATGACAGATAGTGAAATCAAAAGTGGCCAGCAAATATTGGACGAATTCTTCGGCGGGCTGGCTACTGATGAAACCGTCGACACAGATACGATTTCCGCAATTATCGAGCTGTTCGACAAGGGAAAACTTACTTCTACCAATCTGTCAAACGCCTTGTCTGCTCTGAGAGAGGTCGCTACAAATGACCAAGATTAGGAGTATCTCGATATCAGGGTTTCGCGGCGTTCGAAAAACGCTTTCGCTCCAACCCAATGCCAATTCGTGCCTCGTATATGGAGACAATGGAACAGGAAAAACAACACTGGCCGACGCTATCGAGTGGCTTTACTTCGACAAAGTAAAGCACCTTTCAAGCGAGGAAGTAGGGAAGAAAGGAGAAGGCCTTCGGAATATCCATTTGGGCGATGCGGCCGATGCGGAGGTGAATGTCGAATTTAGTGACAGCAAGCTAAATTGCACAAAAGTTCTCGAAATGGACGGCGACAAACTTCAAAGTTCAATCTCCAACAAGAGCACAGAATTGGTCGAGTACCTCCAATTTTCGGAGCAGGAAAATCTGCTCCTTAGATATAGCGAGCTCGTCAGTTTTGTTCTCAGTACGAAGGGGGAAAAACTACGAACTCTTTCTGAGATCATCGGTTTTGGGGATATTACGAAGACCCGGGACATCCTGCAGAAAGTCTACCGTCAACTATCACGCGATATCAAAGCGAGCAACTTCGAGAACCAGATAAATCACTATCAAAGTCAAATAATTGACCAACTCGGGGAGAATGTTACTTCTGACAAGCAATTCCTGAGTGTGGTTGGAAAACTTATCAGTGAACTAGGTATCGAGGCGCCGCTCAAGACCTTGGACGATATCGACGGCGTACTCGAGAAAGTAAAAAAACCAGACGATAGTGGCGAGCAAAAGCGAGAAACTTTCTTAGCGAATCTATCAGACCGTCTTGTAAATGTGCCCGTCAGCTTCGACCAGCTTGAAGAATGTTACTCAGCGTACAAGGGAAAGTTCGATGGGATCGTTCAGGACATAGGAAAGCTAAAGAAGCTCGAACTAGAGCGCTTGCTGACTGCGGGGAACGATGTCTTGGCTAAAGACGTTCATGAGGAGGAAAGCTGCCCCCTGTGCTTGGTTGAACAAAGCACCGACGATCTAAAGTCTGCGTTGGAGTTGAGAATTAAAGACCTTGAGGCAGTAAGACTGGAAAACAAGGAGCTCAAGGACGCGAAGAGTGAGTATCAGAATGCACTTGAAGCGGCGCGTCGAGTTCTTACAGCGGCAACAATAGATCCCCAGTGTTTGGAGGACGAAAACGAGAAGCATAAAAAACTACTCGAAAAACTTCTTTCAGGTATCGCCAAATTTGATGGGCCCCTCAAGAGTTCAATCGTCGACGGCAAGGAACTTGAAGTGGTGGCTGCGCTCGATACTGAAAGAACGTTGCTCGAAAGCCTTGACGAGCTGTGTAAGAAGGACGTCAAGCAGCTAAGGGCGGCAAAGAAGAATGATCCGAAATGGGACGCTCATTCGAAAATCAGTATCGCGACAAATGCATATCAGCAGATTCGAAAAATGGCGGTTGTCCAGCAGAAAATTGAGCTTCAACGTGACGCGATGGAAGATGTGTTTCGCAAGTTTCTCGATGTGCAGAAGCAGGCTATGCAGTCGTTTCTTCTGACATATTCAACACGGATAGATCAGATATACCAATTCCTGAACCCGGGAGAAAGAGTCGAGAACATTCGCCTTGTGCCCATAGAGAAGGGAGACGATTTGGTAGGTCTAACGATTGAATATGACTTCTTGCATGCGAAAGCCGTATCGCCGCCCCAAAAATATTTAAGTGAATCGCACCTTAACTGTTTGGGTATCGCTGTTTTTCTGGCGTCCGTTGAGGCTTTCAACAAGAAGAACAAGTTCATAATGTTAGACGATGTCATCTCGAGTTTTGATACGGATCACCGCAAGAGATTCTCTGATCTCATTGTAGAGGAGTTCGATAAATATCAGGTATTTCTGTTTACACATGAGCAGGCCTGGTTTGACATCGTCAAGAATCGAGTTAAGTCCAAGGGTTGGAATGTTCTGAACGTCAAGTACAACGACACTGAAGGAACGCACTTCGGCACCGTGCCAAAGTCACTCAAAGAGGAAATTCAGTCAAGACTGTCATCGGGTGGTGAAGCAGGGCTTGGCAATCTTGTGAGAATCTATTTGGAGAACCTCCTTAAACACGTTGCGCAACACTTGGAGGTAAAGGTCGCGTACCGGCCAAATGATATTAACGAAGACCGTATGTCCGCTGAGTTGCTATCTGAGCTGAAATCCAAGTTGAATAAGTGCAAATGCACTGAGTTGACGTCCGATAAAGTAATAAGTCGATTGAGCGATGCCACATTTATCGGAAACAAAGACTCGCACGACTATTTCTCAGGGATGTCCGCGGGTGATGTCATGGCGTTCTGGACGGACGTCGTGGATTTCGAAAAGATTGTGCGATGTGGGGACGATAAATGTGTCGAACTGATATCACTTAGGTACCACGATCCCGTTGAGAAGAAGATTAGATGCAAATGTGGCAAGCTTTCCTATTCATGGACGAAATAGGCACGGTGTCAACGGTTCGGAAAAAATGCGAAGGTGGGCCACGGCCGCATCGTCCTGGTTTTGATCAATGAGACCGACAATCACTTGGGAGCAAGAGCAATGGAACATTACAAGAATTTAGGAGGAGATTCCGGGGTTTCGGCATTTGAGATTGGTGACGATTCGATCAAGGTGCAATTTAGCGACTCATCGGTTTACTTATATACAAACCAGAGTGCCGGTGCCCAGAACATCGAACAGATGAAAGTCTTGGCCCGTCAGGGCGAGGGACTCAATAGTTTCATCAACAAGCGCGTGAGAAAAGCGTACGCCTCGAAGCTACGGTAGATTGGAGCAGGGGTTTCAAGTGTGTCGTTTAGTTCCAAATTCCGCTTGTGCCAGTTTTGTGCCACGCTACAAAGACTCAAAAGAAATTATCAGCGGCTTACGAGC
>QIGM01000228.1 GCA_003230795.1 bacterium | reverse complement strand
GATATTAGTCTCCTTTGATAACAATTTCCACTATCTGAGTAATTCCCGATACTTAGCTAGACAAGACGTAAAGGTAGGTTATTATGCAGTTTACTCTCCTTCGAAAATATCACGCAGAAAGCAACGGAGAGCGAGGGAACGCTATGCTCGAGATGGCGATAGTATTTCCATTTATCCTCATTATAATTGGAGCCTCAGTCGACCTAGGAAGGGCTCTCAATCAATATATTACAATTACGAGAGTGGTGTACGAGGCAACCCGATACGCGTCCTCTATTGGCGGACTTGAAGAGGGCACCTTTATACGAGGAGATGCCGGCATACCAGCTGGGCATCAGGCCATACACCAAAGAATTGAGATCTTACTTGAGCGAGGAGACATGGATTGGACGAATGACGTCAATAGCCTGCAGACCACCCTCGAAGACAACGGTGGCGCTTTGGAAGTAAAAGTAAATATGGCATTCAACTTTGATGCTTGGTTCGACCAAGTTAACTTTCTAGACGTTCTCGGGCGTTCCGAGGCGACTGGTCCTTACCTGTATTTGGGAGGAGTTCCATCGCCCTAAATTAAGGTAAAATATACGGACTCTTAGGTGTTGATGTGGGATGGCTGAGAGTAGAGTCCGATAAAACGAATATGTTTCGCATGAGTTTATTGTGCGTTACTCTTAGATTTCAGCGTTTTATAGGTTAGGCCCCACATGAATTTATCTACGAAATCTTCTCTACTTCGGATTAGGCGAAATGCTCAGGCATCTCAACAGCGACAGGCTGAGGAGAACGAGCAAGGAGCTACTCTCCTCGAGTTCGCCATAGTTATCCCACTTCTCCTTTTTACTGTTCTCGCACTTTTTGATTTTGTCAGATACCTCACCATTCAGGGCATACTAAACAGCGCTGCCAACAGAGCAGTATCGCTAGCCTCAGTGATTGAAGATCTAGACACAGACTGTCGACGCCTGCCACCTGCGCAGAGGGTCAACTGCGGTACTCGACGATTGGACGCAATCGAGAAAGTCCTGAAAGTTGCCCAAGACTTACCGCTAGAAACCATGCTCGGAACAGATGTAAGTAGTGACCGGGCGTATTTGATTAGCGAAGCGGACCCTAATCGCGCTGCAATTGAGTTCATTATTTCAGAAGATAAAAACCTAACAGCGAAGCTACAATACGGCACAGATGCCCCTAGCGCTAGGATTATCAATTTTGATGCCGACGAGCCTAATGTTCAAGCATTGAGCGATATCCTACAGAACGAACCGGTCGAAGTCAGAATTCGCGCGAGAGTAGATACCTTTTTCCCATTTCTTGGTGAGCTCAATGTTGAAGGACACGCCGCAGGATTCCGTGAACCTCGGTTCCTCACATCTTTTCCTGCACGCCTCGATTGTAGAGGCCGTCCGGTTGGACCCGGTGGCGAAACTCCAGTCGATTGCCCATGCAGCACCGACCCCGATAATCCAACACTGCTAGACGACGGCTCTGGTAGCTGTATTTGTGACCCAGGCATCTTCGATACTGTAGAAGAAGATGGTGTCATACGCTGTATCTGCAAGGCGGGTGATACCTTCGATATAGACGAAGGTGGAAACTGTTTTTGCCCCTACACTACCGCAGAAGAACTGGGTTGCGCTGCGGGGCAAATATTTGATGCAGATGCTTGCCGCTGCGATGACTGTCCGGGACAAAACACAAGTACGGATGGTATCGCTTGCAGTTGCCCAGTAAGCAGTGCCGCTGAAGCGGGATGTGGCCCAGAGCAAATTTTCGATGCTGAGGAATGCGACTGTGTAGGTTGCCCATTTGAACAGGTTGCCAATGCTGACGGAAGAGCCTGCGAATGTCCATTTGCGAACGCATCTGAAGCGGGATGCACAGGCACTGAGGTCTTCGATAGCGAGAATTGCAAATGCAATCCATGTCCTTACGAACAAGTGGCCGACTCCACAGGAGAAGTTTGTGAGTGCCCACCCGACTTCCTCAGCAACAACGAATGTGGCCCGGGAGATCGCGTTGATGTCGATCAATGCCGCTGCAGAGACTGCCCAGGAGAACAGACTGGTACTCCTGACGGAACCAGCTGCGAGTGCACTCTGACAGTTGCTGATTGTAACCCAGATCAACGCTTAGACATCGGAAAATGCCGCTGCAGAGATTGCCCTGGAGAGAGTGAAGCAAGTGGGGACGGAACAAGTTGCGTCTGCGAGCTAGACCCAAATACCTGTTTCGACAACGGAGAAGAGTTCCGCGCTAGCGCCTGTGAATGCCGACCGTGTCCTGGTGCGCAAGTCCTCCTTGGCTCTAGTTGCGGCTGCCCTGATATCGTATGCGCCGGTGGCAATATTAACAGCTCTGCATGTGCCTGCGAATGCCCAGGTGATGAAGTCTTAATCGGAGGAAGCGCCTGCGGACCGATAGAGTGCTTGACGACGGATTGTATTATTGGCCCGGATGGCGCTTCGATTCCGGAATAGAGAGGTTTACTTAGTGTCACGACGTAATTGGATTCTCACTGAATCTAGAACTTGCTATTGCCGACCAGAGGAAGAGGACAGAGAACGTGGGGCAGTTATCCCGCTCGTTGCTCTCTTGCTCACTGTTTTTCTAATCTTTGCAGCCATCGTAGTCGACATGAATCTGCTCGCTTCTTCTCGTGAGCAAACCCAGCACTACGCACGGCTCGCGGCGCTGGCTGCGATCAATGGACATTTCTCCAGCCCTAGTGCAGACATTAACGTGCAGGTAGCAGCAGCACTTGCTGCTGCTCAAAGAGTCTCCGATAGTAACCTAATACTTTCTGACCAGGTCGGACCTACCGCACAAGCCCAGCTAAGCTCTCTGGAAGGAAGCGACGGCGCATTTCTAGAGCCAGGAGTCTGGTATTTCTCGGATAATGGAGACGACCCTTGTGAGTTAATTGGCAATGGAGAATACCCTTGTTTTGATCCAACAGATCTTTCCTCCGCAGATCCTTTGATTACGGCGTACAGAATTACCGGTTCCCTTTATCAAGGGATTACGACTGCAATAGCGAGTCGCTTGAATTTTCTCGGTAACGACGTGTTCGACGTCGATGTGACCGCAGTCGCCTCGGTTGTACCTCGTCATGGATGTTTCATCATCGATCTTTCTGGATCGATGGTGAGAGATACCCACTTGGGTAGGATTACAAGTGAACAGGCGGACGAACCAACGGAAGGACGAGGAAGAGAGTGGGCGTTTCTTCTTGAAGGCGACAATCCAAGCGTTCCAGAAGATTACTTCCACACTCAGCATTATAATTTCCTTTGCACCGGAGAGGCGCGACCGAGCGAGAAAACTACAACTCCGGCAGCAATCTGTACTTCACAAACGCGGCCCACAGATACTTCCGAGTGGGATACCTTCCTTGCTCCCTTCGGCCGAACCTTCGCAAGCCTGACCGAGCAAGAGAGACGACGAATACATTTTCACGATGACTACGTTTTAAAGAAGACTCTCGGTAACAAACACTGGGCGATCGGTAGCGACTATTCAAACCGCCATCCCAATCCGGCTGACGCCACGCGTTATCTAGTTAGTGACACTACTGACGACGGAAGATATTACCGTGTAAACGTCGACCCATTAATGCAAAATGGCGGACCAGAGCCGCTAAAAACAGTCTTCGCTGGACTCAACGAGGCCATGCGAACATTTAGAGACCGTCGTGTTGCAGGAGATGAAGCTTGCCTTATTTTCTACGATGAGAATGCGGCTTGGCCTCGAGTGGTGAACCTCACAGATGATTTTGACTATTTGGTTCGACTTACCGACTTTTCCTCACCAACACCCATAGCCGCAGACTTGGCAAGCATTAGTGACACAGATCTTACTGCTTCTACGACAAGTGGTTTGGAACTTATCATCCGCCATGGACTTTTCCCAGCTGGCCCTGATGCAGCTCGCACCAATACTGGGCTTGCCATTAGTGAGGCCATGGGGCAGTTAACTACCGGCAACAGCGAGGGAGGCTTTAGCGCTGACTTTATCGTCGCAATCGGTGATGGCCTAGGGAACTGTGCGTATTGCGACACACTGGAAGGCGGAGGCAGAATTCCAGGCTGTGTTGAAGGCTGCAATAATGACTACGACTACTATAGCGGTGCCCAGGATAGCTTACTCGAATTTGTTTCAAGCGAAATCGTTCCACGAAATATTCCTATTCACCAAATCCTTGTCGGACAGAGCGTCGCACCGCATACCCTTGATATCACAAGCGAGGAAGACGGCTCTGAAGGTGCATGCATGGACGATCTTGAGTTTAGACGAACGGCTTCAGGAGAGTCTTTTGTTAAGGGCGGATTCGATAGCGGGACATTTTCAGACATTAGTGATGCCTTCAGAAACGCCACGGCAGATAATCCATTCTATGAGGCCAGTGTTCCTCCTTACGAGATAGCGGCATCAACTCGTGGGCTCTGGGGCCCCGTGCGACCGAGCCCTGCCGGATGCACACCAATCACTAGCTGCACAGGCAGCGTAGATGATCTCGCTAACGCACCGAGAATTACTCAAGATCCAAAATGTCGCACTACGGAAGAACAGATACAGGAATATATGGGCCAAATCATAGGTGATAATCCCTACACCCTCGTCTACGTAGGGCCGAAGGGTTAGGGGGGGGGGAATTGTTGGGAATTAGAGCCGGGGTACTTTCTCGGGTACTTCGTCAATACTGAGACTTCCTCATCTATTCTCACCGTTCGACGCTCTTAAAACTGCAGCGATAGCCTCTTTGCAAGGAAAACGTATTCACCCCACGTGTAGCACTTGATTTTTGCGGATTTCGCGAAAAGTAAGACGCAAGGAATAATTTCGGGTATTTATGTTCACCGATTTCGCTGAAACTAAGGTGGTTTACTCCAGAAGGTCTAGATTTGCAGAGCAGAAACAAGAGTAGGTACTCTCGGAGAGAACATTCCCGCTGGAATTCTGACGCACAGGTCCCCCCGCTTCCAGCTTTTATATGCGGCAGCCGCGAGGTCGCAGAGCGACTTGAAATGTTCAAGAAACTGCTTACGGAGCTCCTTGTTCT
>QIGM01000124.1 GCA_003230795.1 bacterium | reverse complement strand
CTATCTAGCAAATCGCATTTGTTGAGGTATAGGACATCGACATGATTCTGACGTGCGGCGTGTGAGAGCTGCACTAAATCGAAACGACCAATACGGCGTGGACGCTTCGTCCCGGTGCCGTACTCGTTAGCGAGCATTCTTAGCGCAATACCGACGTCGAACTCGTCATCTGCTGCAAGTAAGGTATCAGTGTCGTGCTTCTGCTCGAATGGCTGATTATGTCTGCTCGGGTCATCGCCACCGCAATACTCTTCTGAACGCTCCCCACCAAATTCGGAGATAAAAGGGCCGTTTCCAACTCGAGACATAATGACTTTCGCAACACCGACAGTCTTGCGATGGAAATTCGGTGGGAGATCTCCACCAACATACGCTTGAGAAGCAACCGTGTTACTCGAGGTTACGTAAGGCACTGAGCCTCGGGTGACATCGAGCATTGTTGACTGCGCACCTTCAAAAAGAACTTTCTCTCCGTTTTTGACTTTTCTTAGTAGCCACAGAGGATCGCTGGTGATGTACGGCGCTACCTTCTCTAGGGCTGCGGTAAACTTCACCATGAATGCATCAGGGTCAGTAAGGTCAGGCATTGCATCTAGGCCGCTTGCATCCCGCGAACGAAAAGACTCATCTTCAAGCACTGCCTGAAGATTCTTCTTTAGTATTGCCAGAGTGCCCTTTGGGTCGCTGAGGAAGTCCGCGAACTGAAGATTCAATAGACGATCGTCAACCATTCTCAAGGCGCGGTCAGCGTAGCAAGGACCAATACCATTCTTGGTCGTACCGATGTTTGCACATAGCATACCGTCAAGAATGATATGATGTGGCTGGATGACGCTGGCATTGCCAGAAATAAAGAGTCGGTTCTCAAGGCTGATGTCGAGTTTATTAACTTCTTCGACTTCCTTGAGCAGTTTGAAGAGATTCAGTACGCAGCCTGAGCCGATATAGAGCTTCATGTTGGGGTAGAAGATGCCGGAGGGGATCTGTTTGAGGGCTATCTTTTGGCCGTTGTGTTCCAATGAGTGGCCAGCATTAGGGCCGCCATTGAATCTGGCGATGATGTCATAATCTGGGGCTAAAAAATCAACGACCTTCGCCTTTCCTTCGTCACCATACTGCAGCCCCACAAGAACATCAGCGTATCCTGTATTCATTAATTAATTCCCACATAGAGTTTTCGACACAAACCGCAGCAGTCTATAGCAAATGCCTTTGGAATTCAATCTATCGAAGGTCGGGAAATACACGATTAGTTTAGTTAAGAAAGCTCGCCCAGGATAAATTCCCCAGGATAAATTCTAGGGGATAAACTCTAGGCTGAACTTGTACTAGGAATAGATTTAACAGCCTGCTCAATTTCGTCAGGCACAAAGCCAAGGAACCGCTTGCCTGCCACAACAGTTATCGGAACAATGCCGGAAGGTGCCTGCTCAATCACAATCTTATAATAGCGATACGCTTCTTTGCTCTTTTCCACATCAGCAATAAGAAACGGGACATTACGTTTCTTCAAATCCGCTTCCAAGGCGCGACAAACCCCACACCAGGGAGTGACAAACATCACCACTGGTGCTGCCCCGTAGGCACCACCTAAGTCATGAAACATCTTCTCCCCATCAAGCCCAGGAACCGGTGCATGCTCAGAAGCGTAAACACCGGCGTCATTCAAGGTGGTGGCAGGATCACCTGAAACTTCGAGATAAACCATCCCGGCGCAGGCAAGGGTGAGTAGCACCGTAATAGATTTTTGCCTGACCCCTGTATTTTGGCTGGATGACTCCAATTTCGTCCTCGCTTACAGCTGACATTCAACGTATCGTTTACCAAGTACTCAGCATCGATACTCTTGCGTCGCTATTGTTAAATTCTTCAGTTAGTACAACATATCGACAATAGAGCGACCTTGCTTCAATAAAGTGCCTTCTTCCTTGGTTTTCGATGCTAAAATCAGACCAATTCCAGGTAACTCCGCAGCTAAAAGCATACCTCGTCATGCTTCTCATCGCTATGGTGCTCTACGTGGAGTATCACTACAATCTTCGTAGCCTGATCTCGGAGATTCTTGCCTGGTGTAAAAACCAAGGGGCCCTCGGCGCTCTCGTCTTCATTCTCGTATATATCCTTTCCGCTGTTATGCTTATTCCAGGCACAATTCTGACATTTGCCGGTGCTGCTATCTATGGACTTCTCTGGGGCATAATACTCGTTTCCATTGGTTCTACGGCGGGAGCAATGCTCGCCTTCCTCATTGCCCGCTTCGGGCTACGTGGCTACCTCAGTCGCAAAATGAAAACTTCCTCACGATGGGCAGCAATTGATAAAATCGTAGAAGATGATGGCTGGAAGATTGTTTTTCTAAGCCGACTCTCACCGCTTTTCCCTTTTAATCTTCTTAATTATTTCTACGGTGTCACTAGCATCTCTTTTCGAAACTACTCCACCGCCTCAGCGATCGGCATGTTGCCCGGAATAATTCTCTACGTGTATCTTGGTTCGGTAACCGGAGATCTATTCCAAGTGGAGAGACAACGTACACCGCTAGAGTGGGGCTTCTATATTTTCGGTTTAGTAGCTACCGTTATTCTCACCCTGCTGATCACCAAACGTGCAAACGCCTCTCTAAGGCGTCGCATGAATCAGGAGGACGCAGACCTTGCATCCGAATAAGCGCGCGCACTACCTAGCCCTTCTCTGTGGACTGCTCCTTTTCCCACTTCACGCTAGTGCTGAGCCGTTTCTTCGAGAAAATTTTACGTCACTAGAGCGATGGGAGGAGCACTTCTTTCCGAAAATCGAAAGGCATTCTAAATACGAAATTGTCAAAGGAGAAAAAGAGGCGAGTTATCTGCAGTGCAGTAGCAAGTCCTCAGCCTCGGGAATCGTTCTCAAAGAAGAGATAGACATACATTCGCACCCCCTTATCCGCTGGCGCTGGAAAAGCGAAAAGATATACGAGAAGGGAAATGGGAAGACCAAGGCGGGTGATGACTACAGCATCCGAGTGTATATTCTATTTCGTTATGACCCGGAGAAAGCGTCCTTCTGGACAAAAACAAAGTATGAAGCTGCAAAACTGCGTTTCGGTGAGTACCCACCCCTCGCCACGCTGAACTACGTCTGGTCAAATCACGAACATAAAGAGGCTTTCTTTGAGAGCCCCTACACTTCTTCTGCTGTTATCTTCCCTCTCGACTCCGGCACACAGCACCTTGGAACTTGGCGAGAGCATAGTGTCAATGTGTTAGAAGATTACCGACGCGCCTTCGGAGAGGACGCACCAAAGACAGCACAAATCGCTATCATGAACGATTCGGACAACACTGAAGAGTCATCTATCTCTCTAATTGATTTTGTCGAGGTTACCAGCGAGTAGAGCGCGCCTAGCCTTTTCGCTTTCCGGCGATTGTGATTCTCGAAGGTGCAGAATCAATATACTTGCGTAGACCAGCAGCCCTTTTGTGTACATCTGACATTTTCGTGCCCACATCATCCTTGGTGGAACCAGCGTCATTAAGCAATCGCTGGTGCAAATCACCTAGCTTCTCTATCTGAGCTCGAAACGAGGCTCGTTCCCCGTCGCTTAGCTCACGACCTTCCAGTAAGGGATTACACTGGTTCATCGCTTGCTGCCATTTCTCAAGCGCATCAAGATACTCCCCCGTCTTCACGACGAACTCATCGACAACTTTTTGCTCTGCAGAAGCAAGTGCGCTTTCTGCTAAGGCGACTAGATTTGAAACATCTTGGCTATAACTCACAATAACCTACCCTAAGGGAACCGCGCCGGAGCTCTTGACTACATCAGCGAATATGCTTTTGAGATCAGCCGACGCAACATTCGTTATTTCGGTTAGACGCCCAAGAAACTCTTCGTCGTCTAGATTCTTTTCCGTAAGCCGAATCTGATATTTGCGCGCAATCTTGTATGCATCTGAATCTACGTCAACGAGGCGAATATCCGCCCGGCCTGTGTCTGGATTAATGAAGTCCGCGAACGGAAGAATCGACAGTGAATCACCTTGACGAACAATCATCCCTTCACTCCCTCCGTTAAGGAGAAAATCAATTGCTCCGTACCCAAGCTCGCGAGTATAGCCTCGGTCAAAGGCGTTCGGTGGGCAGCAACGAAGCTCGTAGCCGACGTTTTTGTCAATTACGAGTAGCTTATCAAGTCCGAACTCCTTTAAGCGCTCGCGCACCGCAGTTTTCACTAAACGACCAAAATCAATCTCAGCAAAACGAATATTCCCGTGAGGGTCTCGCTCGGCATCTATCAGCTCAGGCACAGAATCCGGATCAAGAATTTCAGCTAAGCCTTCCGCAAGCACAGCCACACCGTACTGCCGCCCATACGCATAGCGCTTAAGAATCGAGCCCACCAAAATATCAACAATCTGCGATAGAGAGATTTTTTGAGAACGAAACTCTTCAGGAATTATACTCACGGTCGCACTACCGGATAGTCCGATTCCCATCGCCAGATGACCGGCTTTTCTCCCCATGGCCACCACTAGGTACCAACGGCTTGTCGTCTTCGCATCGTTCATTAAGAAATCGACGATGCGGGTCCCTTCTTCTCGTGCAGTCTGGAAACCAAATGTACTGGCCTTACCAGGAAGCGGAAGATCGTTATCAATAGTCTTGGGCACATGGGCAACCGCGATATCGCCACCCGCAGCCTCCGCAACAGCCTTCGCACTTGCCGCAGTATCGTCTCCTCCGATGGTGACGAAATAGCCTACGTTAAATTCCTTCAGCACCTTAACGACATTCTCAAGCATCTCCGGTCTTTTCTTCGGATTAGCTCGAGAGGTCGCAATAATTGATCCGCCTTCGGTATCAATCCGAGAGACATCTCCAATACTAAGCTCGCGTATGCATGAACGGTCTCCGGCGGCGATGCGCTCAAAACCCTTCTGAATTCCATACACGGTATGACCACGCTTAATCGCTTCGATCGTAACAGCGCTTATTACTCCATTAATACCAGGGGCCGGTCCCCCGCCCATGACTACTGCGACGGCTTTCTTGTCTTTCATACCTTTCTGCTGGGGATTGTTGGTGTTCAATAAGATTTTTCGAATGTAGCT
>QIGM01000280.1 GCA_003230795.1 bacterium | reverse complement strand
AAGGAAGCACGACGGGAACAAGTGTCGTGTTAGGCGCAGGCAAGCAAGCCCTGTATTTTTCAAAAGGTCTAATACCTTTCCCGAGAGACGGTGAGATAGATAACTTGCCTCTGCATCTCCATATTGGCTTATACGGATACCGACGAGAGGTATTGAAGCAGTTTACTGAGCTTCCGCAGTCACCTTTGGAGTTAGTTGAGAAATTAGAGCAGCTGCGTGCACTTGAGAACGGAATCTCGATTCAAGTAGTGGTGGTTGATACCGGAGGTCGGTCGCTGCATTCAGTAGATAGTCCTGAGGACTTGCTACGTGTTGAGGAGATTATAAAGAACGAAGGAGAGTTGCTTTCCTAGAGAGGGACTGTTGAAAAACAGTCCCGAGAGGATAGTTCCCGAAAATAATGAGTGACTCTACTGAGGGAATTCAAATTTTTCTTGTTCGCCACGGCAATACGTTTGAAGCGGATGAGCGGCCGGTTTGGGTTGGGCGAACTACAGATATGCCACTCACGACATTTGGTTGTTCGCAGGCCGAAGCAGTCGGACTTGAGTTACTCAAGAAGGGGGTTGAGGTTAAGGCTATTTACCACGGTAGCTTGAAGCGACAAGCTCAAAGCGCCAAGATTATTGCGAATACGATGAACGCGACAAATGTTCAACGTTCAGAGAATGCCGCTCTGGAGGAATTGGATTACGGTGATTGGGAGGGTCTTCATACTGACGAGGTAAAGGAAAAGTGGCCTAAGGTATATTCCGATTGGCTAGAGGCTTTGAAATGGCCTGAGACTGTATTCCACGATAATTTTCACGAAAGACTCAGATTGCTCGCTACTTGGCTTGAGCATTTAAGGAGTGTTCATCAGAGTGGTGATTACGTAATCGCAACATCGAGCAATGGAATTTTGCGATTACTAAATTACTTCGACAGAACTCGTTGGCAGAAGATAACGGAATCTCGAGAAGGAGCCTCGCTAAAAGTAAGGACTGGCGCTTACTGTGAAATACGTATTAGCGAAGCCGGCCTCCGAGTGTGCGACTGGAATAGGACTCCTTCCGGTAATTAGGGGAGTACGTCTACTACGGTAGTACTACTGAATTAGTGAAGCCGTTCGGCAGAAGGCACAGCTATTTCGGGTATGCCCATCTCTTGATCTTGTAGGAGGCGCCTAAGGGCATGAGCAGTTCTTTTATGCTGATGTACAGTCCTCCTGAGATCGGCGATGGCACTTGCGGCTGCCTGGGCATTCTCTTGGGTGAGAATGTTCTCCTTGCAGGCAACCATTGTCTGTCTAACGGTATGTACGAACTCGGCAATATGAGCATTGAGTTCAGAGTCATCGAGTAAGATATCTATCGTTTTTATCTCTTTTGATTCTTCAGTCTTGCTGCCATTCTCGTCTTGCTCTTCAACGATGATTTTTTTGTCAATTGTAGACATGAATTCCCCTGAGTCTTTCGCGTGGTGGAAACGGCTTCGGTCTTCTTAGACTAGTGAATTGCAAGGATTGCGCCGATTGCCTTCGAATACATAAGCTCCTAGAGAGAAAGACTTTCTCTCTAGGGTATACGCGTATACGCCAAGGATTTGACGAAGACCGCTCAATAGGCCGCCTTAGATTTGACGCTAGAATGGCGTTCTACTGAACGGCTGAGTAGAGATTGAGCACACCTCGTTGTCCGCTGGTTAAGCGTTCCTGAGGAATCGTGAGATCGCTGCCCGCTTCTTCTGGGACGGTGAAGGGAAACATTAGATTCCGAATGAGATCGTCGTTTGTGAGGCAATTGATAGCCGCCGTGCAATCAGCCGTATCAGGCAGTGGGTCTCGAAAGGCCACATTTGCTCCAATGATATCTATCGGGTGGAACAAACCTGCGTAATGGCCCATTTCATGGGCTATTGTTTCACCGAGAATTCGAAGTTCGTCGTCAGAAAATCTTCCGTCAGGGCCAGCCGAGACGAAGAGGCTAATCGCTACTGAACTCCTGGGGGAGGCGTTTGGCGAGCCAGGGATATCTGAGGCCAGACCAAGAGTGCTGGAGCCCCCAACGTCAATGTCGCCACCGATGAATATGTTAATAGCGGGACCGGGTGCTGCTGCAGTGTTTGAAAAGTAGAAGTCTGAACCTACGCTTGGGTCTGGTATAACGTCTGGGCCATCGATATTGAAATTATTTATGGTAACACTAATGCCCGCTTGCAATCGCAGTATGTCAGTCATCCTGCTGAGAGCGTCGTCGATGGACTCTCCAGCGCCAGAGCGTTGCACTGCTGTGCCTACTCTAAATACGTTTACAATTAAGGAACCATTTCTCAGGTTGTTGTCGGTTCTCGCGTTAATCGTAAATACAATAGTCGAGCCAGCAGGTCCCAAGGCGCGAGCACTATAGGTCGCAAAATCCAACACGGCAGGATCGAAATCGCGTGATGGCGCATTCATTGCCTTAACGCTGCTTCCTGGATCTCGAGAGAGATTAATCTCCTCTCCGCCTGGCGCCACGTACTCGTCGCCTCGATCGTTCTCGACGGAAATAAATCGAATTATGCTACCCAAGGCTTCAATCGTGACAGAGAATTTATTGGTAAATCCTGGAAGTGTGAAAGAGACCTCAGCGACTCCATTGTTGTCGGCAGTTCCTGAAAGAGAAAATACTGAATTTTCAGGATTCGGAGAAGGATCAATCGGCTCTCCGCTGCCGTCATCGGGAGGAGGTGAGGTATCTTCACCACCACCGCCCCCACCGCAGGCACTTACGCTTGTGATTAGGACGCTCGCGCCCATTAGGAAAACAGAGAGCTGTAGGAAAACAGCAAGTTTTCCAAGAGTAGAGACTTGTGTTTCTCGAGAGTAGAAGCGACGCATGGGATCCTCGTGCGTGAGTTGGTTCAATTCTGAGCGCTAAAAACCCCTGTCAATTACGACTATAGTATTGTCTCACGAGACACTACTGAGGCAAATGAAATCTATGAATTTCAGGCCTTTTTATTGCTATTTCTCAACTCAAATCAAGAGGTGTCTCAAGACACGGTAGTCAGTGAGCGAGAGGGCTAGATGCGGCGCTTCGTAATCACGATTCTCGGCCTGCGCAAGGGCCATTATGGAGATTTATTTTTCCTTCACATCTTGACGGCGAGAGTTTCAATGCACACGTTTTAGTTAGAGCGATGGGGGCAGAAATAAATTCCCTGCGCGTAATTAATTTTAGGAGGAATAAGAAGATGACATTTCTACCGAACCGAATCTCTTCGCCAAGTCCAAGGACGCTTTTCGATCTTCTTGCATGCGATCCCTTTCAGGACGTGTTTCAAGCTAGCGAGGGATCTCAAAGATGGAATCCGCTAGTGGACATCAAAGAGGATGAAGAGAAGTATACTGTGAAAGCGGATCTACCGGGGCTTGATCCTAAAGACGTTGAAATCACGATGGAGAAAGGAGCGCTTACGATTAAGGGCGAACGACAATCAGAGCATGAAGAGTCCGACAAAAGTATGCACCGAGTCGAGCGAAGCTATGGCAGTTTTGTAAGACGTTTTTCGTTTCCTGATTCTGTTGATGTTGAGAATATTGTTGCCGGCGGCAAGGATGGGGTTGTGACCATTACTATCCCTAAAAAGCCTAGCGAGAAGCCAAAGCGTATTTCAATCAACTAGTTTTGCGGCACAGGTCATAGGCAACAGGTAATAGGCAATGGGCACCGCAAGGGGCTTTGGCTCCTCACGGTGTCTTCTTTTACTTCAAGTTCAATAGCCCCTGGTTGAGAGTTCTGCTACCATCCAAATGCCCCTATTCGGACGTGTAGGAGCGTAGAACAGGCCTCAATCTTAATGTACGAACGTTTCGAATCTATACTGAATTCAGCTCCTGCCGAAGGCGGTGAGTGTATCGGCTTATCTCGCGAGCTACGCGAAATTCTTGCGTTTCGAATCGGCTCAGGCGGTCTGAGGGTAAGCCTTATCGGCGGATGTCATGCTGATGAGCCAACGGGACCGCTGTTTCTTAGGCATCTTTGTTCCTATCTACTTTCTCTTCCCAAGGATGATCTCTTAGTCCGGGACTATGAGTGGTGGGTGATCCCCCATCTGAATCCAGACGGTGAGGCTAGGAATGAGGCATGGTGTGATAGTTCCCATGCGACAAGCGATCTGGTGTCTTATTTGCGACATTCGCAGAGAGAGGCGCCTGGGGATGACATTGAATTCGGATTTCCAAGTAGCTTAGATGATGTATCTGCTCGCCCAGAGAATCGTTGTGCGCATCGTTGGTGGTCAGAGGCTGAGGGAGTATTCCATTGCCATGGCAGTCTACACAGCATGCATCTTGCGGCAGGTCCTTGGTTTTTAATCGAACCTGCCTGGGTTTCGCGATGCGACAAGTTTATAAACAATTGTCGAGACGAAGTGTTGAATCGAGGGTATCGCTTGCACGATGTGCAAAGAAATGGAGATAAAGGTTTCCATCGAATAGCGGAAGGATTTTGCACGCGTCCTGATTCGGAACAAATGGCGCAGTATTTTCTTTCGCGAAATGATGTAGAAATGGCAACTCGTTTTCGACCGAGTTCCATGGAGTCGATTCGTAGTCTAGGTGGTGACGCCTTCACTTTTGTTTCAGAAATGCCTGTTTTTATTGCACCGGGTATTGGTGAGAATATCGGACCCCCTGACCTCGTTGCGGAACGATGGAAAACTCGTCTAGGATCCTGGCGTGCAGAACTGCAAAGCTCTGCATCGGAACAGAAGGTTCGGGACGAGAGTAGTGCTCTTGGTCTTGTTGCTATGCCGTTGAGAGAACAAATGCGTTTTCAGTGGTTGATGATAGCGGAAGCTATCAATATGGTGTCTGATGTTCATTCTGATTAGGACTGTTGAAAAACAGTCCGCGCTGCGTAGCAGCGCCAAAAGCCACATGCTTGTGGTTTTTGGAATGCCGAAGGCATTCATAAGAAAAAGAGATTGAAGCTGATCGTTTATCGGATGACGTTGATATTATGGTAAGTCTGATGTTCATTCTGATTAGGACTGTTGAAAAACAGTCCGCGCTGCGTAGCAGCGCCAAAAACCACAAGCATGTGGCTTTTGGCACCGCTTCGCGGTGCGAGACTGTTTCACAACAGTCCCTGATCGAGGAGAGAGTAGGAGAGAGTAGTCTCATAGATGGAAGTACTTGAACTATCCAGTGTTAGTCTGACACGCAATGAACGTCCGCTTCTTCGCGAGGTCTCTTGGCGAATTGAATCTGGTGAACACTGGGCTCTTCTTGGTGCGAATGGCAGCGGAAAAACTTTAACGCTGCAGTTGATCCTTGGCTTCCTTTGGCCGACTCGTGGACAGGTGCGTGTGTTGGGCAACACGTATGGGAAATGCGATATTCGAAAAGTGCGTCCGATGATTGGTTGGGTGAACTTCGATATGCAGTTTCGATTCATCGAACGAGGTGCAAGTGTCGAGGAGGCAGTGGTGTCGAGTCTCTATTCTCGATTTGAGCCCCCTGAAGACGAAATATCTGAAGAAGATAAACGAAACGCAAGTGAAGCTCTCGCCAAACTAAAGATGCAAGGCTATGAGTCTCGAGTATTCTCAAGCCTTTCTTTCGGCGAGCAGAAGCGGGTACTAATCGCGCGTGCGCTGGTACACAATCCACGACTACTAATATTGGATGAGCCGTGCACCGGTCTAGATATTGCGTCCCGAGAAGGCTTCCTTGCCGACATCCAAGGCTTAATAAGTTCGAGCGAAGACACTCATGTGGTCTTTGTGACACATCATACGGAGGAGATTTTACCGTATATTACCCATGCGCTTCTGCTCAAGGAGGGGCAGGCAGTTAAGAAAGGGCCCGTTGAGCAAGTTTTAACCTCGGAAGTGCTTTCAGAAGCTTTTGAAATGGCTCTTAAGGTAGAGCGTTCCCAATCGGGGCGATTCTTGACCGGATTTAGCCAAGAATCTAAGCGCTAGAGGCGAATAACCGATATATTTCCTTAGTTTATATTTCCCCTTCTTCTGTCGATACATTTTGCAGAAATGACTCTTAAGGAGCTCCAATGGAAACACCGACTGGGCAAAACTCAAGTGAGAATCAAGGTATCGGGCAAGGGACCCTCGTCGATGAGCGCTATGAAGTAGGGCCATGCGTCGGTGTTGGCTCGCGCAGCAGCGTCTATCTATGTTCGCTAGTATCGGAGGACTCTTCAGAATTCGTTTTGAAGGTGCTTCATGCTGATGCACTAGAAGAAGACGTGGCGAAATTCCAGAAAGAGTCTAATTCTCTACTTGGTATCCAGCACCCGCATATATTGAGATGCCATGAGCAAATAGAGTTTGAGGGTCGACAAGTTCTCGTTCTCGACTATGCCGATGGCGGTAATCTTAAAGAGTATATAGCGCAGAATGCGCCCTTGCCGATCGAAGACGCTGTGCGCTTAGCGGCGGAAATCTGTTCTGGCTTGGACTTTTTCCATCAAGTTGGAATTGTTCATCGCGACCTAAAGCAAAGAAATATCTTTTTGAGTGCAGATCAATCTGTGCGAATCGGAGATCTTGGATTATGCAAGTTCCCCGGTGAAGAAGAAGCGGTGCGCGTTGGTAGTGTCATTGGTGCGATCGATTACGTGAGTCCTGAGTATGTCCAAAGTGGCACGCTTGATCACAGGGCTGATCTATATGCCGTCGCGACACTTCTATATGAAATGCTTAGCGCTGAGTATCCGTTCTCTCGTGAGTCCGATCCAGTAAAGTCTTTAATGAAGCGTCTCACTGGCGATCCTAGTCCACTCGAAGAATTTCGACTAGATTGTCCTCGCGAGGTTCGAGACATTATCTTGCGCGGTCTGATGAAGGACCCTGC
>QIGM01000429.1 GCA_003230795.1 bacterium | reverse complement strand
TTACGACATCAACTGGAAAGACGGTCACGGGAACGGTTGATGGGATGCCATTTGAGGCTCCGAGTATCGTAGAAGTGCGTCGGGCGAAACAGGATAAGTATTTTATTGTCGATGACCCACAATGCAATAAATCAACCATCGCCCCAAAGTCGGTTGACCCAATATTTTTTATAAACATTTTATCAGGGGGTGTATTAGGTTCGACTACTGACTATGTTTCTGAAGAAATGTGGAAGTACCAAGACACTGTTACGATCACCTGTAAGAACTAGCCTGCTCATATTATTATTGAAAAAGGGGGCCAACTTGGCGCCCCTTTTTTTGTCGGTCTCTTTCGTATTTCTGCCGTGGCAATTGGCGTTGGGATGGGAAGAGCCTACTTCCTTACGTAAGACCCTTTCCGTAGCTCGCGAGCTGAATCTGGCAAATCATCCGACGTGGAGTTCGTTACTTCATTTCCGAAATGGAAACTGCAGCATCGAAGACACTAGTTTTCTGCTCAGTGGAACTTCCTGCTCGCTAGATTCTGAGTTAGCGGAGACTATAAAGCTATTTTACGCTTCTTTTAAGGGGAACAACCATCCAGCATGCCGGTTCCCTGCGAGGCGTGCCTTTATTCAAAGAGGCTTACTTAGCAAAGGGTTTTCTTTACCAAATATTGATTGCCCGAATCTGGAAGAGTATCTCACTAAAGCTCCGGCCGAATCAGTATCCCTTGTGTTTGCTTCAGAAAATGTGTCGCAACCCTCTAGTATGTTGGGTCATGTGTTTTTAAAGCTCTCCGGTACGACCGACTTAGGTGTTTCTGTTGACCACGCAGTGTCTTATTTTACCCGGATTGATACTGCGAACGTTCCGCGACTTATTCTAGAAAGCATGTTTTTTGGTATGACTAGCTATTACGCTTTGACCCCGTATGCTGAGCAGTTGAAGTTGTACCTACAAACGGAAGGACGAAACGTATGGGAATATCAGTTACACTTATCGGAAGAAGAACGTGAACTGATCCACTTACATATTTGGGAGCTGAAAGACGTAAAATCGAAATATCTGTTTGCGGGCTACAACTGTGCAACGGTCGTTTATTTTATCCTTTCGATTGCTGAGCCAGATTTTCTGGAAAAATGGAGATTCTGGATCACTCCCTTAGATGTAGCCAAACAAGCCAAACTTAGCGGGCTCATCAGAAACACTAGGTTGATTCCTTCTGATAAGTGGAAGATAAAAATGATATCGAATGAGTTGAGCAGCCAACAGCAGTCCGAGGTTTATCATTCGGTGCGTAGCTATGACTCCGAATTGGTGTCTGACACTAATGATGAAGATTTGAGGTATTTGCAGCTCGAACTTGCGCGAACTTATTCGGATTATCGATTGAATTCCGGCGCCATCTCCGGAAAAAATTATCAGAAACTCCAAAAGCTTTATCCGGTTGACGAGAAGAGAACCATCGATGTTAGTAATTATAAAGACCCGCTGAAACGCCCAGAAGACAGCCAAGTTAGCGTAGGATACTATTTCAGAGATAATCGCTCTTTCTTGCGATTAAACATCTTGCCGACCTCACATAAGCTTAGCGACGACAACAGGCAGCTATTTAGCGAAAGCTCACTTGAGCTAGGAGATACGACTTTGTTGTTCGAATTAGACAATTCGAGCTTGTCTCTTCAAGAATTTAAATTGTTCTCTGCCGCTTCTATAATTCCGCGGGATAATTTTACGGGAGGAATTTCTGGCCGATTTGGAATAGGTGTTGAGGAACACTTAGATGAGTCTCTTGATACGTACCGCGCCGGGCATGTTTCGGGTGGCGTAGGATTGGCTAAGTCTATTCACGAAAATGTTGTTGTTTATTCTCTTCTTAATACTGGACTAGGGTACGGTAATTCCAACGCCTATCTCTATGGGTCACCAGAAATTGGCGTCTATGTAAATGAGATCTACGGCCTGAAAGGAGTTGGCACTTATGAATTTGTATGTGGCCAGAATGGTGATTTCCCCTGCTATCAGAGACTTAGGTTCAGTGAGACTGTTCCCATAAGTTCAGACTATGCGTTGAAGCTTGGATTTGTGCATGAATACCGTTCCAGTGAAGATCGACAGTCTTTTGAGATAATGCTGACGCGCTATTTTTGATTGAACTTGTTCTTGCTTAAGGGAGAGAGTGACAGATTACGTCGTCACCACTACACCTCAGGACCCGACCTCTTTTTCGCTTCGACGATTTTTCTTAAAGAAACTCTCCAAAGCCACTCCGGAATATTTTCCACCACAAATATATTGATGTGATTCAGGCAGTCGAGCCTCTTTGGTTTCAAATGCATTGAGGTAGGCTAAAGGGAGCTTGGCCGCAGATACTTCGACCACACCGTCTCCGTCCGCCCATAGCACGTCGTTCGTGAGCCCCGGATACTGTGCCTCGAGAGAGTCGGTTTCAAAAACGACCGTCTGCTCCTGAGGGTGATACATTCCCTTAGCAAGCGTCGGGTGTGACTCTCCGATTAGGTTTATCATTCTACGTTTGAAGGTGGGGACCTTCATCGGCGCTTGTAGAATCTTCTCTTTAAATGCTTTTGCTCGTTGGAGTCTTTCGCGAGTGAAGGTGTTGCGAGCAGATTGTAGCGCTGAGGAATGTGGCTCATCTTCCCAGTCCATAAGTCCCCAGCGATGGGTCTGCCAGTAGTCGGGGTTGAATATCACATCCCCTAGCGGCTCTAACTCAGGGGTAATGATACTAGGAGTATCGGGCAGAAGCTGGTAGCTCGATTCGAAACTCGCTATCGCGGTCCGGTCGAGTAACTTCTTGTTCAGACCCTGGACAGTGCCTTTCTTCATATCGCGAAACATCAGCATAGTGCCGCGAAAAGGCACGCCGGTGAGAGCGATATCGCCGAGGAGCTGCGCGCCTTCCCAGTTCTCAACAGCCGTTTCCGGTTCTTGTGTGCCGTAGCGGAGATAGTACGAGAGTATGAGCCCGCCCATGCTGTGTGCGACGACATCAACTTGTCGCACGCCTTGCTCACGTAGTTCTCGCACGAGAGAGTCGAGTTTTCGGATAGACGTAATATTATCCATGCGCCAGTCGTAGGCGAAGGGAATCACCGGCGTTTCTACATTATCAACGCTTCGTATTCTTGCGAGGCATTTGCCGTAGGCATCAATGGAGTAGAGTAGGGATATCAAGGGAATAGAACCGAGCACCCCGCTTGTTTGAATTTCGCCCGCACCTTGAACATCAAGTTTAGGCAGATCGAACGCCAAGGTCTTAGATCCGAAAAGGGCCTCGGCAGTTGATATCCAAAGAGTGTCACCGCTTTTAGTCTCAGTAAGGGCACTTCCTTTATAACCAGGGATGAATATGATCACTCGCTCAGCTGGGGCCTGTAGTGGTTGCTGGGTCTGAACCTTTGGGCTGCAAGCGCCGAAGAGGAAGCTTGAAATACTTAGGAGAGACACGAGAAGCAAGTGTTTCGGAGAAAGGTGAAATATTCGTAGGGGCATCGCATTTACGTGGAGAAAACTAGCTAGAGACTATGGATAAAATGCTTCGAGGCAAATAGACTTCGAGACTCATTGTGTGATACTGCATGCAGTCAAACGACATAGTATCTTCCGATCCCCCTCTCTGCAAAGGAAAGTAAATGATCAGTCTATTTCATTTTGTACATCTTCTCGCTTTGTTTACATTGTTCGGTTTAACCTTTTCTGCGATTGCGGATCCGCGTGTTGAGCGCAAGAAGAAAACACTAATGTATTCCGGAATTGCAAGTTTGGTCGTTTTCTTGGCAGGATTTGGACTTTTGGGATTCCTCAAGGTCGGCTTCCCAGGTTGGATAGTAGTAAAGATGATTTGCTGGTTGGCGCTTTCTGCCTTCGCGGGACTCGCGTTTCGTTTTCGTGAGGCAGCTACCAAGCTGCAGTGGGCTGCGATTGGGACCGTCGCGATTGCGGTCTTTATGGTCTACTACAGACCGTTCTAGTTCTACGACGTTATTCCCAGTTCATGCCGCTTCGTTTCGACCAGTGTCCGCGCCGCTCAATTGTGCAGCCATCGGGCATTTCCCCGTTGTGAACGTCAAGAAGCGTAAGGACATCCTGACCAGTCTTATTGCTGTCGCAGCGAATCTCGTATTTGAGTTTATGTTTTTTGAATACGCGAGCAAGGGTGAAGTAAGTCACGTTCCCGCCCGTTAGTTTCTTTTCTTCGCCAGGCAAGATTTTAAATCTGATTGCGTTCTTTGGTGCTTCCTTGGAATAGGCGTTTTCAATTTCCAGAACTTTTCCGTCGTCTGATTCAGAGAGAGTGTTTCTCACTGAGAGTTCGACCGCTTCGGATGTCTGGACGAATGTCACTAAGAGGGTAGCAAGAAAAATAGGGAATAAGAGGGTAGCAACAAGAATAGGGAAGAAGATTTTCATAAGACCCACGACTCTAAAAATTCATAAAAACCTGCCCTACAACTATTATGTAAGGTTCAACTGCGAACGTGACCGATTTCGTGTATTTCGCACTAATTCTTCAAGATTTGTCCGCTCTCGCTCTTTAGCGAGCTCTTATTATCCGCGTTCTCGGTCCTCTTGGCAGTCGCGGCAAAGGCAGGTTTCAGGCTTGGCTTTTAGCCGCTGGAGCCCGATGTATTCTTCGCATTCTATGCAGACGCCGTAGTTGCCACTAGTAAGGCTATTCTGAGCACGAATAACGGCCGCTAGTTTGGCGCGATTAAGTGAGCGACTCGCTTCGGCCATTTTTTGCTGCTGCATTGCGTCAATTCGAGTAACCCGACCGATAGGGTTATCGAGTGAAACAGGTTTGACCTGTTCACTCGCCTCTTCAATGCTTTGCTCTAGCTCTTTTTTGAGAGTAGCAAGTGCATCTTCTAATTCAGATTTCTGCTGCGGACTTAAGCCTTCTTCGCTCATACTCTTCTCCAAGAGAGTGCCTTTGTAGAGGCTACGAATTTGTGACCCTTGTAGCTTAGAGCTTAGGACAGGGGGTCGTAAAGGCTTTTAGGTTGAGCGTTACTTGCTGCTGCTCAAGAATTCAGAAATCTTATTACGGTCTGCCTCGCGCTCTTGGTTGAGTTGCGCAATGACCTTTGC
>QIGM01000465.1 GCA_003230795.1 bacterium | reverse complement strand
GTTCCATATCGACCGGGTGACCGTAGGTATGAACGACAATAAGAGCTTTCGTTTTCTCTGAAAATTTCTTCTCCAGTAGACTTGTATCGAGGCACCATGTGTCCATCGTCGCATCGACGAACACCGGCGTTGCGCCGCAATACAGAACTGCAGCCAGAACCGCAACCATCGTAAAATTAGGAATTATCACCTCGTCGCCAGGACCAACATCGAGAGCTCGGAGGGCAAGATGCAAGGCCGTAGTACCGCTACTAGTGGTAACCCCATGGCGCGTGCCGCAATAGGCACTGAAGGCTTCTTCGAACTTAGAAATATAAGCCCCACTACTAGAAACCCAAGCAGTACGAACCGCTTCGCTGGTATATTCCTCCTCTTTTCCGAGAAAACATGGCGTACAAACTGGAATAAAACTCTGGGAACTCATAGTGCAAAGACAAACTCTACTTGTAGGCGGTTACAACGATGGAACCAACAGGGTTACCAGGAGTGATTAGTTCAAAATTAACTTCAGTCTCGCGAAAACCAACAGCGCTGAGCATAGTAAGTAAACCGGTCTTGTTCGCCATCCACTTTTGACACGCGGGGTTGTTATACAACAGATAAGGCGCTTCTTGGCCTGGAGAAAGAGGGTTCTCAAAGGGCGCGACAACGATGCGACCTGAAACAACCAGCTTCGAGCGCGTTAAGGAATGGAATTTTCGAAACGCCAAGGCTGGATCTTTTAAGTGGTAGTAAAGACCTAAGGCAAGAATGATGTCGAACTCAGGCTTCTCACTTATTTCGTAATCTTCTACAAGCTTATTCTCGTACCTGATATTTGAGTTAAGCAATTCGCGAGTTCTAAGAAAGCGATTGAAAACCTTTTCGTCCGACCAGGCAAATCCATCGGCCGCTGTTACGCTTTTCGCGCCTCTCGCTTCGCATTCAAAGCTATAGAAGCCGTCAGACGCTCCGATATCGAAGACATCTAAGCCTTCTAGAGATTCGGGCAAGTCGAGAAAGTTCAATAGCTCGTAGGTAAACACCGCCTTCGAGGAGTTCGAAAAACGTTTGGACCCAAAAGGTATGGACAGATAGTACTCTCCGAGTTCAGCAAGTTCTTTTTCAAGATCTCCATCGCTTAGCTTGCATGGATTCTCTTGCGCAAGTTTGGAATAGCTGCTGACTGAGTGAAGATAGTCTTCGATCGAATTCACATCGATAACTGGTACACCCGGAAGAACTTTTTCCAACTGAGTTCGAATTTCCGGAGCATGAAGAATCGTATTCAGCAAAATCACATCAGCCGTAATGCTCGGCAATCTCTCGAGAGAAAAGATCTCCAGACCGTCAATCTCCAATCCATTCTTAGAGGCATCACCATCACCGATACCGACTATTTTTTTCAAAAGCTCGGGCGCAAAACTTTTCAGAAAATTTAGGAAATACACCGTGCCGCTTGCTCCTGGATAAAGAGCAATTCGAAAATATTGATTTAAATCAGAAAGCGTGGTGTGCGTCATGGAACTCTTCTAAATAGTACAACAGCAGTAATAAAGGATGTGGGATACCCTACTTCGACAAAACAGCAAGCAGCTCAACATGAGACGTCTGGGCAAACATATCAAAGGGTTGAACTCTTTCGACCGACCAGCCGAGCTGTACGAAATTTTTCACATCTCGCACAAAACTAGGCAAGTGGCAGGAAATAAGGTGTAGACGGTCTGCAAACTGGAGCGAGGGGGCCAATTTGCCAATGCCACTTCGTGGAGGATCTGCCACAACGAGCGGAATTTTTCCTGAAGCTCGTCGAGTTTCGAGAAAATCTTCTACATTCGAATCGACATAGTTAAGACGATGGTCACACTTATATCGT
This sequence comes from bacterium, assembly GCA_003230795.1. GTDB lineage: Bacteria > Bdellovibrionota_C > UBA2361 > SZUA-149 > SZUA-149 > SZUA-149. Next base: position 3,253 of record QIGM01000465.1, on the reverse strand, counting down.
TTGGCATTCTCGCGCCCTAGATTTACCAACCTGCTATCATTCTCGACCGCAGTAACATTCATACCGGCTCGCGCGAGCGGAAGCGCGAAGTTTCCAGCTCCCGCATATAAGTCGAAGACTTCACTACCTGGAGCTACTCCTGCATGCTCGAGCACTTGCGCAAGCAAGTTAAGGTTCATGTTCCAATTAACCTGGGAAAAACTTCCCGCGGGAACCTGTAAATTCAGTGTGCCGCTCGGAGCAAGTGGCATCTCTAAAATTTGTCGTCCGAAGCCACCGACCTCCTTGCCGCCAACCATCAGACTCACATTGTCGAAGTGCTTCTTCGCGGCTTCTAAGATCGAATCTCGCTGAGGCACTGCTAAATCGTACGGTGACTTAATCACGACAACCAAACCCTTGGAGTCTACTTCGAGAAGCAAAGAGGTGGCTTTCTGTTGAAGAACCGGACCTAAAGCCTTAACTGACTTCAAGGCTTCGTTAATCTCTGGGACCGCTATCAAACACTCATCAATCGCTACAACCGCTCGCGAGTTCTCACGGTAGAATCCAATTCTACCTGAACTATCAATATGGAGAGAGACTCTTCTGCGATAGCCATATTCCTGGCCGGCGATAATGGGCTGAACGCGCGCTAGCACTTCTGACTCAAGCTTCGCCGCGCGTAAGGCGCCCAAGATCATCTCTTGCTTAGCCTGCAGCTCACTTTCATAGCTCATATGCTGCAGCTCACAGCCGCCGCACGTTCGATAATACTGGCAGGGCGCTTCAACTCGAGATGAACTCGGTGTTTCAATCTCCAGTAACTCCGCCTTCACGTAACGCTCTTTCTTTTCAACGATACGAGCAAGCACCTTCTCCCCCGCCGCGGCGAAAGGAACAAAGGCCGTAATACCCAATAAGGACTCTCCGCCGTCAGATTGTGCTACGACCTCGCCAACTCCGGCGCCACCGACTGCAAGTCGACGGATATTTACATGTACGTTCTGAGATGAGGACATGGGCCTATGCTAGCAGGCTCTTAAATTGGTGGGTAGTGAAAGGGGGTCAGGGCCCTAATACCAACGCCCGGTTTCACGGATGACTCGTTCGGCTGAAGCGAAAAGAGAGAATTCTCTTTGTGCTGTAAGGTTCATCGCTCCCGGAATGCTAACCGACAGTAATTTACCGATATTCTCTGATGCACGAGAAAAGCTATGTCTGATAAATGGCTGAAGATAAGCCGAATCATCCGGTCTTAGAATCTCCTCGCAAGAATTCCCCTCAAATTCCCACTCAAGCCTCACTGGCTCAGCGCCATAGTTAAACAGATAAGTATGCTGGGGCACTGCAAAACCCTCAGATAAAAAGCTCTCGCTTCCGGTTACTTCGATATTGAATGCTTTTAGCAAAGGCATTTTGCGATTACGAGACAAAGGATAGATACGGCAACCAGGTGTCGCATTGGAAGGAAGAATTAAGCCCCTCTTCTCATCGAATCGAGTTACTACCACGTCTTCTCCCTCACGGAGGGGACTAAAGAGAAGGTCTTGCACTTCGACATTAAGCATTTCGGCAAGAAGTTCGTACTGATGCCCCGCAAGCTCTCTCTCCTCGTCAAGAGCTTCCTCAAGAGTAAAGTCAGCGTTCCGCTGCTGCAGTTGCTGCACGGCGATCTCGTTAGAAACTCGCTCTAGTGCAAGATGCTGCTTAAGTAGGGAAACTCGCGCGGCATAGTTAGAGGCCCGTCCGTTCAAACGAAAATCCATCGCCCGATTCCCCAGACTATAAATTTCCTTCTGAGCCCGACGAACGTCTCCACCGAATGTTACCGCAATGATAATTGCGTCTTCATCTTCTGAGCGACTAGCAAAGCTATGCGGAAAAAAAGGCATGATGAAATTTGAGTCGCCCGTATTCATTTCAACTCCATGCTTCTTCCCATCAATTTCGTAATAGAAATTTACTGGGCCGACGAAAAACGTCAGTTGGTGCATGAAGTGCCCGTGATTATAGGCGATATCTGGATTCTCAGGATCGGCGTCACTAACGACTCGAAGCTCTTTAATCCATTCTGGCTTGAAGGGGGCGAGACAGGACATCGCAGTGTCTCGATAGTCATAGTAGGGAGTCAAATCGCCGTTTCTATCTTTGCGATCAAAAATCCTCGCGGAGTCTTGAGATTGTTTTGCTGAAACAAAACGTACTCCACGCTCGCAGTCATCTTCCGGAAGCATGAGATCGCCGATATCTATCGGGTAACTCTTACCAAGAAGGTCGATAAACTTAAGCATTGCCTCACGTGAAGTTTCGCCGCTGAGCATCTTCTCGACCTCTTCAAGAGGCAGCTCTAGTTCTGTGGCGCAAGCTTCCGGGGTTCGCTTCAAGTCGTTGAGTTCGCTACGAACGCGCGCGCCTAGGAGAGTTGTGTATTCAGAAGATTTCATCGTGGACCAATTGCCTACTCTTTAATTATCAACAATTTCGCTGACTCGCCTTTAAGTCTTGCGCGGTATCAATCTCACGCCAGCCTCCGGCAATCTTAACACACCTGAGGTTCATGGGTTAAGACCTCATGAACCCTACTCCCAGTAGAAGTTTTCCAAGGCCACATTCTGATAATGATTCAGCGTATACAGCACCCGACTGAGGTAATTACGGTGGATTTTGCTTCCCTTTCCCAATCGCTCCACGGTCGGCAGCTTGATTTTTAGCGGATCCACGTATTTGCCTCGATCGTAAAAGCTATAATACAGATGTGGACCCGTCGCCAATCCTGTCATTCCGACCGCACCAACAGGCTGGCCACGACTGACCTTCGCGCCTTTGCGAATCCCCTTATTTATTCGAGAGAGATGAAGATAGGCCGTTGAATAGCGGTCGCTACGTCGAATCTTAATCGTCTTTCCACCGCCGCCCTTTCGTCCAGCGAATGTTATTACCCCTTTGCGACGCTTCGAACTGGGGTCCCTGTTGATGCGTCAAAGTAACGAGTCTGTCCATCGCTTCCGGTAAAAGGTAGTCTCCATGAGAGGCTACAGGCTCAACGACGAGAAGGTCAAGGAGCCTGCAGATTGATGCTTAGAACTCTTTACCACCATTTATTTCGACGGAAGACTGCCAGGTATAGGCCGCAGTCCCATTCGAGAAATATCGAGTGGTTTTCACCACGCCCACTAGAGCCTTGTCTGACGCGCCTGAATTTTCCCAAATAATGACACCGTAGCCAAACGTTTTGGGAGAGCGTTTGAGATAGACTTTTACTGTGGATCCT
>QIGM01000079.1 GCA_003230795.1 bacterium | reverse complement strand
ACAACGCCACTTAGCTTTGCCCAAGGACTATTTCCTGATAATGAAAGTAGTGTATGAGCGCTAATCAGATAGAAACCACGCATTTGTCTCCCTCCCAAAGCCCCATGTTGCCAGAATCCGCCCAACGTCAAGAAGAGCTTGGCCTGCTGCAAGAATCAGCAAAATCCGCTTTTTTGGCAGGAGCTGATGGACTTCAATTGGTCGAGAAGCAAATTAGGGCGTCGCTGGGCTCAGATGCGGCAGTATTGACCGAAATTTCTCAATACCTTTTGGGTCTAGGCGGCAAGCGAATCAGACCTTTACTGGCAGTGCTCGCAGCGAGGTTATTCCTTACCAAAAAGTCACCCTCGGCGGAGTTACCCTCTGCTCTAATCGAAGCAGCAGCCGGAATTGAATTGATTCATATGGCGACTCTGCTCCACGACGATATTATCGACAAGTCGCCTACGAGACGCTCAAAGCCTTCAGCTTACGTGAAGTTTGGATTGGCTGAAACACTACTCACAGGCGATTTCCTGCTCGTAAAAGCCTTTGGCCTCTGTGCAAAGCTTGACCGCTACATTATCGAACAAACCGAAAACGCCTGCATCGCACTGACTGAAGGCGAGGTTCTCGAAGGAACCCTCGCCAATGGGCGTGATTTAAGCCTAGACAGCTATTTGGATATTATCGGTAAGAAGACAGCATCCCTTTTCGGCCTTGCGACAGCCGTCGGTGCGCACTGTGCGCAGGAGGACCTCGCAGTTCGAAGTCAGCTCTTTGAGTTTGGCTACTCAGCCGGACGAGCGTTTCAGATGGTGGACGATATTCTCGACATTACCGCTGATGCCGACCTGCTCGGAAAACCGTCGGGGACTGATTTGCGACAGGGAACTCCCTCGCTAATAAATATTCTCTGGTTGCAGAGCGGAGAGAGTTTCGCTGAAGAGTTCTTCGCTAGAACCGAAAACACCCCTGAGGAATGCTTGAGAGCGCAAGAACATCTTCTTAACTCTGACATTCTTGGTGTCGCCCGAGATATCGCGAAAAAAGAGGCTGAGCATGCAAAGAAACAGCTCACGTCACTCGCTCCAGAAAGTATCGATTCTGAAATACAGGGCGCCCTTCTCGCTCTCGTCGACTATACAATCCATCGAGCTCTTTAAGCATACCTGCGTTTATGGCACCTGCAAGAAAACCACTAGTTACCGGCCTCGAACGATTTCTAAGTAAAGATGTAAAGAAGCTACGCGGCAAACGCGTCGCTCTACTGGCAAATCAAGCCACCGTGACTCGCAGCTTGCAGCATGGCGTGGATGCTCTTAAAGCCTCATTGGGAGAATCACTAGTTCTCCTCTTTGGTCCTGAGCATGGCTTTCGGGGTGAGCTGCAAGACATGGAGGCCGTAGGCGATGCGCTCGACTCCGCAACGGGGATTCCAGTAAAGAGCCTCTATGGGTGTAAAGAGGAGACCCTCAAGCCCGACGTAAACGATCTTCGCGACATCGACGTATTGATTGTCGACCTGCCAGACATTGGTGCTCGCTACTACACCTACGCTCAGACTCTTGCTTACTGCATGGAGGTAGCAGCGAAGGCTGATTGCCATATCATGGTGCTCGATAGACCCAATCCAATTTCAGGTTCGGTGATCGAAGGAAGTCCTCTACTAAGTGGCTTTCGATCATTTTGTGGCTACGCTCCCGTGCCTCAAAGGCATGGCTTAACCTTGGGCGAACTCGCGTTTTTGATGCAGGAGGGATTCGGCGAGGGAGAGGACGCTATTCCCGCCATTGAATGTTCTCTGGAAGTGATTCCCTGTGAAAACTGGTCGCGTGAGATGTATTTCGATGACAGTGAGCAGCAGTGGGTATACCCCTCACCTAACATGCCAACTCTTGAAACTGCGGTAATTTATCCTGGCTCATGTTTGTTCGAGGGTACTGAAATATCTGAGGGTCGAGGCACCACCAAACCCCTTCAGCTATTTGGTGCACCATACATCGATGGTTCTGCTTGGGCTGCTGCGGTTAGCGATATTTCGATAGATCTAGAAGGTGCGATTCTTAGGCCAATTAGCTTTGTGCCGAAATTTCAGAAGTTCGCAAATCAACTCTGTGGTGGAGTCGAGCTTCATGTGACAGATCGAGAAACTTTCAAACCGATTCGCTGGTCTCTCGCATTAATTTACGCTGCGAAGCAATCTTACCCAAAGGAATTTCAGTGGCGGAAACTTGCCTATGAATTTCTAGATCATGTGCCAGCGATAGACTTGCTCTACGGCAGTGCAAAGTTCCGTGAGCTTGCTGATGCCGGTGCGCCACTTAAGGACCTAATGCCAGAGCTAGAGAGTTGCGAGAAATCATTCGCTCTCAAGCGCAAACCATTTCTCTTATACTAAGAGCCGTCGAGTAATCTCTGAAGTTCCCGACGTGTTTCTTCACTAGCGGCTACCAAAGGTAGTCTTAAGCCTTCTTCTGGCAGTAAACCCATGCAAGCTAACGCGGCCTTTGCGGGTCCGGGGTTACTCTCACGAAATAGTGCGTTAATTAGAGGCAAGGCATCCTGCTGCACCTGGCGAGCGGTCTGCCAATCGCCAGATTTTGCAGCCGCAGTAATGCTCACAAATATTTCTGGAATAACGTTTGCGCTCGCGGATATCACACCGGTGCCACCAAGAGTCATTAGCGAGAATACATTTGTATCTTCTCCACTAAGTAATGACGCCTTACCTTCTGCACATCTCGCGAGTGCGAGTAGGCCGCTTGAACAGTTCGTGGCTTCTTTTACCGCGACGATGTTTGGATGAGGCAGGAGTTTTTCAAAGGTTTCGAGTGATATTCCAACACCCGTTCGACTCGGAACGTTATACAGAACGACTGGAACACTAGATTCCTTTGCTACTAACTCAAAGTGGGCGAGCAATCCCTTTTGGGTAGGGCGATTATAGTAAGGTACTACGACTAAAGCGCCGTCGACCCCGAGTGCCGCCGCTTTCTCAGTGAAAGCCACAGTGGAACGTGTGCAGTTTGAGCCGGTACCAGCGATAACCTGAACCCGACCACTGCAGATCTCTACTGTCTTCCCAATTAGGCTGAGCTTTTCCTCTTCGCTTAAGGCCGGAGATTCACCTGTCGTACCGCAGATAGTGATTCCGTTCACACCGGCGGTGATTTGCCGCTCGATTAGCGCTGCTAAGCGCTCATAATCGATTTCACCGGCACCAAACTTTCCCTGATTCTTAAAGGGAGTAATTAGTGCAGTATGGACTCCTTCGAACATCAGTATTTGTTCCCGAATTTTCCAATTTTCCAAAGTACGGCGTATAGAGCCGCATCGACTTTGCTACTATAGAATGCCGCCAGCGAAGTTCTCGATAATACTCGACTCACCGATAAAAGTAACTTTAATGCTAGTGCTAGCCGCTCCTTCCACATCGTCCTCATTCACTCCAACCACGAGGTACTGATACTTCTTTCCTGGCTCTACCTTTGAATCTCGGTACAAATAGGATTTAGAGGTATCTGCTCGCTTGGCGTCAGACTTATCGAGTCCGAGTTCTGCGATAACGTCAAAATCCAAGTCATCGCCTGTGTCCGCATCGGCTCGTTTTACGATAAATCCTTTGAGATCGATTAAGCGGTCGCCGCTGGCATTTGCGCTAGGTGCGTCCCACTTCAAGATTAAAGCGTCTACGCTAGCTTTGGCTGACAATAACTTAACCGGTGCTGGGGCTAGCGCCTCCGGAGGTCGTGGAGCAGTCTTCTTTCCGCATGCAAGTACTAGCAACATTAAAAGGCAAATTACAAAATACGCGACGGTCTGCTTTTGGGTCTTCACAATCAAAATCGTCCTAGGTAGTATAATAAATAAATCGCGACAACTTAGAATCATCAGCGATGTCCGCTAAGCTCTCGCGAACGTAATCGTGGAACGAACACGTTTGCATTAGAGCGTGGCCCCCGATCGACTAAGTCACTGCGGTTCTCCGACGCTATTAAAGCTGAGTGTCTTAGTGAGGTAATATTCCTCTACTAGTACTAGGCAGTCAAAAAAGCATACTATTGCTAGTTGTTGCAAGAAAACGGGCCTAGAAGTTACGATACTGCCCTCGGCTTTGTACTAGCGAACGAATTACAATGTTAATGACCCGATCGTACAGAATCCCCTTATCCTACTGAACGCTTACCTATCATCAAAGGAGCAAAGATTGACTTCAATAGCCACGAAACAGGAAGTTGTCTTCGATCGTCGTCGGCGAAAACTACTCAAGCTAATCAAAGGAGAAGTGGCGCTTTTCTGTGCAGCGCCAGAACACACCGAGACCCGAGATCAGCATTTCGCATTTCGCCAAGATAGTGACTTGGCCTATCTTAGCGGTATAGACGAAGCCCAGGTCGCATTAGTGCTTCGCGGAACCGCCCAGGGAACTAGAAGTATACTTTTCTTACGGGAACGACATCCCGAAATGGAACGCTGGGTCGGAGAGACACTTGGCATCAGTCGCGCGAAGCGTCGCTTTAGCATTGACGAAGTGCGTCCATATTCGGAACTGGCGGAAGCCCTGCCAGGGTTGCTTAACAACTCTCAAACCCTACACTACTCCGCAGGAATTAATCACGAAGTAGATGAGATAGTTTGGAAACTCTACAAGAGCAGTGTCGGACCGAGGATTACTTTTCCCCACACAATACGAGATGCGAGGCTGCTTACGTCTACCCTTCGTATTAAAAAGGACCGAGAGGAGCTTCAGTGCATTCGTCATGCATGTGAGATCTCCGCACGTTCATTAATTAGTTTGGCAAGACTCTTGCCCCAGGTGAAGAGCGAACGGCATGCAGCGCGCGTGCTGGAGGCAGAGTTTGCTAGATTCGGCTCACCTCGCCCTGCGTTTCATACAATAGTTGCATCAGGTAGAAACGCGACGGTTCTGCACCACACCCCAAGTGCCCAGCCGCTCTGGAAGAGAGAGGCTGTGTTAATTGACTCTGGCGCAACATTTAAGGGATACGCTGCAGACATTACTCGCGTCTTCCCAACAAACGGGAAGTTCAGCCCTGCGCAGGCCAAGATATATGACGCGGTGTTAGCTGCACTGAAGGCGTCCTTAGCAGAGTCGTACGCCGGGTCGGATTTAGATAAAGTTCATATG
>QIGM01000122.1 GCA_003230795.1 bacterium | reverse complement strand
GATCGCATCATCGTTGAGCGACTTAGCGAAGATGAGAAAAGTGCTGGCGGGATTATCATCCCAGACTCAGCGAAAGAGAAGCCAATGAAAGGCAAGATAATTGCCATTGGTAAGGGAAAAGTTGCTGAAGACGGCACAATCCGACCGCTTGATGTTAAAGCGGGAGATACAGTGCTCTTTGGTAAGTATGCCGGAACGGAAGTCAAAATCGATAGCGAAGATCGTTTGATCATGCGTGAAGATGATGTCCTCGCGGTAATCGAGTAGAATTTAGTTCTCAAATATATATGGAGGCTCCACCATGGGAGTAAAAATCGTAGAATACGGCTTTGAAGCACGCGACGAGATGCTTAAGGGCGTCAACAAGCTTGCTGACGCTGTTGCAGTCACCATGGGCCCACGTGGTCGTAATGTTGTGATTGAAAAGTCTTTTGGCGGACCAACGGTCACCAAAGACGGTGTTACTGTTGCAAAAGAAATCGAAGTTGAGCAGAAGTTCGAAAACATGGGCGCCTCAATGGTCCGTGAAGTTGCTTCTAAGACTTCTGATGTTGCTGGTGACGGAACTACTACTGCTACAGTTTTGGCCCGCGCAATTTTCCGCGAAGGTTCAAAAATGGTTGCTGCTGGGCATGACCCAATGAGCATCAAGCGTGGTATCGAGAAAGCAGTTGTTTGCATCGTTGAAGAGCTACACAAGCTATCAAAAGAAACCAAGACCCGTGAAGAAATCGCTCAGGTCGGTTCTATCTCTGCAAACAATGATGCTTTCATCGGAAACATCATCGCAGAAGCCATGGAAAAAGTTGGTAAAGAAGGTGTTATCACTGTTGAAGAAGCAAAAGGTCTTGAGACAACTCTTGAAGTTGTTGAAGGTATGCAGTTCGACCGTGGATACCTCTCTCCATACTTCGTCACTGACCCAGACAGAATGGAAGTAGTCTTGGAAGACGCTTACATCCTCATTCACGAGAAGAAGATCAGCAACATGAAGGATCTTCTCCCAGTGCTTGAGCAAGTAGCTCGCGAAAGCAAGCCACTTGTTATTCTTGCTGAGGATGTTGACGGCGAAGCGCTTGCTACTCTTGTAGTAAACAAAATTCGTGGAACTCTTTCCGTTGCTGCAATCAAAGCTCCTGGCTTTGGTGATCGACGTAAAGAAATGATGGTTGATATCGCAAAGCTAACTGGCGGTGAGTTCGTAAGCGAAGACATCGGCATTAAGCTCGATACTCTTCAAATCGGAAGCCTCGGACAAGCAAAGCGTCTCGTTATCGACAAAGATAACACGACCATCATCGACGGTGCTGGAAACAAAGCTGACATCGATGCTCGCATAAAGCAGATTCGCTCACAAATCGAGGACTCAAGCAGCGACTACGATCGCGAGAAGCTCCAAGAGCGTCTTGCAAAGCTAGTTGGTGGTGTTGCCGTGATTAATGTCGGTGCTGCTACTGAAATTGAGATGAAAGAGAAGAAAGCACGAGTCGAAGATGCACTTCACGCTACTCGCGCTGCTGTTGAAGAGGGCGTTGTCCCTGGAGGCGGTGTTGCTTACATTCGTTGCCTAAGCGCTCTTGATAGCCTCAAGCTTAACGACGAAGAAGCAATTGGAGTGAAAATTGTGAGGAAGGCTCTTGAAGCGCCACTTCGCACTATCGTCTCTAACGCAGGCCATGAAGCAAGCGTTGTTCTTGAGAAAGTTCGTAATGAGAAAGGATCTATAGGATTCAACGCTCTAAGCGAAACTATCGAAGACCTCGTTAAGGCTGGAGTAATTGACCCAACTAAAGTAGCGCGTAGCGCGCTACAAAATGCGGGTTCAGTTGCCGGACTTATGCTCACTACTGAAGCTATTATCGCTGACAAGCCTGACTCTGATGGAGACGGTCACTCTCATGGATCAGCCGGCGGTATGGGCGGCATGGGTGGTATGGGCGGAATGGGAGGAATGGGCGGCATGATGTAGGCCAGCTTATTCTTCGAGTTTTTGCTCGTTCAAAGTCAGTCTCGGGAAACTGAGGCTGGCTTTTTTTATGCGACAACCCCCTCTACGCCCCGAAGGCTATAAATCGGTCCTACCTACTTGATTAAGTAACATGAAGCCCTTAGGCTTTTAGGTAATATTTAAGCGTTTAGCTTTCGTTGAACACCTTACTGTTCAGGTCGCCATGTCACGATTCCGCCTGCATCGAAGTGCCGAAAAAGAAGGAAGAGAAATAACGTTTTGCTGCAATTCTTGTGTGCCGGACTCTACTTCCACACTGCAAACCTTTAGCCATCTGACCTTGAACCATCTGGGCTTCAAACAAAAAGACAAAGCAGGGTACTGTAGCGATTGTTCGGCAACTGGGTTCCTTGGCCCTCGTACAACATGCAGAACCTGTAAAGGCAGTGGCGTTTGCCCCGAGTGTGAAGGCAAACCTTTCAGGGACTGGAATGCACTTCCGAGTGAAGACAGAAGAGCACTCGCCAGAGTAAGAGACGCAGTGCTATCGCGAGAGCGAACCTTTTCGGCTCGAGCGCGTTATTTTCGCTCTCTCTAGATTCCGCAGTTAGTTTTCTTAAGAGCCAGCTTCTTTCGAACAGCGACCTTTGGCACGAATAGATGTAGGCGCTCCCGCTGCTGCACAGGCATTCCCGTAGCTCTTCCCATCACAACCACAGACCGGGGCATACTCCATCGTGCACATCTCTGTTTTCTGACGACAAAGCCCGCTTACCCCAGACTCACCACATGCTCCCTCTGGAAATTCACAGAACCAACCGCAAGCGTCTTTCTCGCAATCGGCATCACTCGCACATTTTGTAGCATTAGTTAAGGACTCGCATTTATCTCCATCGGCGAGCACTTCTGAGGCCCTGAAAAAAACGAGGGCACAAGATAGCACTAGAAAGATTCTCAGAACGTTGTACATAATCTCGACTCCTTGAAATTTGTTCACTCTCGTTAGTCTATCGACAAGCCCGGCAAATCCAGACCACTGGCCGAATAATGCTTCGCTTTAGACACGGCGGCATTACTAAGGCCGAAGTTCAGTGACTTCCCTTCTATTCCACTAAGTAACGAAAAGACACTCTCAGTTGAGCCGGCAAGAATCGGCTCAAATCTCTCAAACAACTCTGCGCACTCAACTGAAGCTTGTTCTGCGATTACTTCTATCTTCTCAGTCGTGCTCTCGCCGCTTACAGGATTGAGATACTGAAAAGGCATAGAAAAACGTTCTAGTGCTTCTAAACGTCCGCATGAAAACAGCACTTCATTCTGCGCCGCAGCCGGATAGAGGTAGCGAATTCCCTTTGCAGCTCGACCAAGTAAAGGAGAAAGGAAAGCGACTTGAAGATAGACAAGGTAAGACATACTAGAAGACCACCGCCCTTCAATACTTCGCACCCGAAGTTTCTCAAGAAGTTCTTCATCAACCTTTTTGCCCACCCCATGATACTGAAAACTTTCCGGGACCATGACAGTGTCGAGCAGTCGGTAAACGCTATCGAGCCGGCTACCCAAGTCACGAACAGAAGAAAGTAGTAGATACTTATTCCAGAAAGAGTGATCACGACGAAACCAGGAATCAAGATAGGTTTCTAGTAGTCGATGTCGTCTCCGGGCCTCCACTCTCTCCTGCGGATCAGGGTGATTGTAATTTCCCGTAAAATAGAAAACAAAGGGATGAAAATTCCAATCTGTCACCGCATGACTCACCATCCCGAGCAGGAACGACATTAAAAGCATTCGCTGCTCAGGGTTCTGCTCTTTCTGGATTTCGGAACATGCAATCTTAATTGGTAAAAACGTGTCGTTACCGGGAGACCCGTGCAGGTACTCGGCTGCTTCCTGAAAAGGGTCTCCGCCAAATTTATAGTAGTAAGGCGCATCATGAGCGAGCGAGCCAAGAAAAGCAGCAGGGCGTTCAAGTGTTAAGCACTCTGATATAAGCGGCGCAGAACCCTGCTGTTGGAGCTTAGACTCTGCTTTGGTGAGCACCGTCCAGTGAACTATCTCTCTTGGCATTACACCTTTTCGTTGCTCCCCTTTTCGTTACTAATGGTTTGCTGAAGAAAACGTTCTAGCTCAGTCAATACCACTTCCTGTCTAGGCCCAATCGAGAGTTCATGTCGCCCCCCGACAATCCATCGATGTTCTATTGTGCTCAATCGAGCAGCTCGACGCAAAACATTTGGTACATCGACAGAGATATGATGATCGTCAGGATCTTGAAGAACAAAGATTTGATTACTCACTTTCGAGAGCGCTGCTAGAACTAGTCGTCGAATTTTAAACAGGCGCACCGCAGAGGCAACTGAATGGGAGGTATAGGCTTCGCGAGGTCGAATGAATCCAGGATTCTCTCGATGCTTCTTTGGTACGACTCCAAGCGAGTTAAGAAGCTCGTCAGGGAGAAGTGATAGCAGTCGCAGTAGCAACTCTCGCCGAAACGAGCTAAACAGAATTGGAGGAGAGAGTAGGCCCGTGCCTGCAATTCGCTCAGAATATTTCGTTGTGACGTATAGACTTAATAGGGCACCGAAAGACTGGCCTATCGTAAATAAGGCAGGCGTTTGAACCTTACTCGCTTCAGCAAATGCGCGATCCGCATCATCAAGCCATTCCTGCTCACGCACTACCTTTAAGTCTTCAATTCGCGTTCCATGCCCAGAAAGGCATGGCAGAACTATGCGAAAACCCTTAGTATTGAAGTAGTTCGCAACATCAAGCATCTCATCAGGCGTGCTCGTCAAGCCATGGAACAGTAAGATCGTCCCTACTATCTCCTGAGAGTTTGTGACCTCGATAATGATATCTTCTTTGCGCACGTATTTCGCCAATTAAGTAAAACGTATTTGGATGTCTATTTATTCTATAGCAAAGAGTTACTCTTCGCAGCGGGCTGTTAGCTCTTCCGACGGGACATCCTATGACGTCTAAAGCCCAAAATACAAAGATTGGAAAAAAGCAGCGAGCAAAACGTCACTTTAGCATTTCGTTTTTACTTGCGACTATCGGTAACTTCATAATCGCCGGAGTGTTTCTACTATCCTTATTGACGCTCTTTGGACAGTATCACTTCGCCAAAGAAATATGGACTGTTTTTATCACTGGATTCTTCGGCGGACTAACAATCATCGGCA
>QIGM01000162.1 GCA_003230795.1 bacterium | reverse complement strand
ATTCGTCCGGACGGTGGAGATGCTCCTGTCTTAAACTGGCTTAGTATTTATAATCCTAGCGATGATGATGAGGACATTGTTGAGGGTATTGTTAAGCTCTACGATCAGAACGGAGATTTTTCGAAAAATATTTCCTTCGGACCAATTCCACCCAGTGCGCGACAAGATATTCCTCTTGGTCACGAAGATGGTCAACTTGTCGGAACCTATCAGATTATATTTTTCGATGCAGATCTTGACTACGGTGCCTTTCTTACTCGCTACAGTCCCTCTGAAGGCGGGCGCTTCAACTTTGCCTTCCCGCTCTTGCCGCAAGCTGGAAGCTGCGATTCTGGGCCTCTGCCTGCCTCTACCATGGACCCGGCGATAAACTGGGGCGAGATAGCTAATCCGTCGCGTCAGCCAGTTCAAGTGCGTGTTGAAGTCCGCAATCAAGCCGGAGCGCTTCTCCTCGATGAGGTCCGTCTTATTGGTGGCTTCTCCCAGAACCACGTCTATCTCAACCAATATCTCGGTGAACGAGCTGTTGGAACCTTCCGCGTGCGATGTGTCAACGAAGAGCAAGCAGAAGGCGGAATGATCGCACAAAGTCTTTTCTACGGACAAAACCCTGCGGACCCAGCAAAGGTTGATTGGGCGTATGCATCACAAACACGAAGTATATTCGGAGCGCCGGGAGATTCGGTCGCTGCTCCTGTGAATACTCACTTTGGTGCTGCTAACTGGTTCAAAGTGCTAAATGCCACAGAGCGTCAGATTGATATTCAGCACACCGTTTATGCACTCGACGGCATTAAGCTCGATGCGTTTCCAAATGCACCCGCGCAAAAATCTCTTTTTGGGCTTAACGCTTTCGGCAATACTGACATCTCAGTTCATTCATTGTCAGGACCAGGATTCGTGGGTTCCGCCTCCTCTTGTAGCTGGACCGAGGAATCAGTTTATTCAGGAGAACTTCTTCGCGTATTTCCAAAAACCGACGGAGGCATTGGCTACATCATGCCTGTTCCCGCCGTTCAGGTGAGAAACGCTCTTAACGCTGATGCGCGAGTGCTACAGACGAGTATCGATAAGAATACGACAATCGGTTTAACGGCGAGCAACGAGGAGAGAGTAGACGAGTCATTTCGTGCCTATGTTTCAAGGCAGCCGGAGAATGGTCGAGTCTATGGTTCTTGGCCGAACTATACTTACGATCCAGACGATAGATACCGAGGAGATGATTTCTTCGAATTTAGAGTATACGACGGCACGACGTGGAGTAGACCCGGTCGAGTCTTTGTTTCGGTTGATTACTATCAACCAGAAGTCGGGGTCCCTGAACCTAGTTTTGGCGTGCGAGAGAAGGCTTCCAATCGACCATCGCCTTGGAACGCAGAGGTTGCTGGATTCTATTATGTAGATCAATACAACTCACAAGCGGTTGATGCTGGGAATACTTACGGAACCCCTGATAGACCGCGTCAAACTATCCCTGATGTTCTTGCTCCAGGTTCTTACGTCGAACTTCACGGAGTCTATGACCATACTCAATCGGCAGGAATTTTCAGCATTACCAGCAATGGCACAGCAAATCAGCCGATCTTTATACGCGGTCTATCCTCGGATGAAAAACCAAGTATCTTTCGCCCATGGCATGTGAGCGGTAGCTACATCGTGCTCGAGAATCTCAACTTTGACAGAGTTATCGAGGATAGAGGAGAGGGTGGTCCGCTGGGATCTCTCGCGATCTTCGGACCAGCGAATCATGTCACTTTGAGATACAGCGATGTCGAAGGTAACGTTGATGGCGGAGGGGTTGCTATCTTCGGCTTCCTTGGGCAGACCGCGACAGACATTACTCTCTATGACAATGACATTCATGATATCGGAAGGCGCTACGGTTCTATAGAAGAAGGTGTCGCCCATCACGGAGTGTCTGTGCTTGGCGGAACCGAAAGAGTCTGGTTGCTCAGGAATGATATAGATCGCGCCGGTGGCCATGGAATCTACATTGGTGCCGCTACCTTCGCGGAGGCCTCTGGCGTCCATCATATTTATGTCTCAGAGAACGATGTAGTTTCGAATCGCTACGATGGCGTGCGGGTAGAGCATGCGAGTGATGTGGTCGTGAGTAGAAACACTCTTCGTTACCATCGCCCTAGTAGCACAACCGTCGAAGACGAGCGGACTCTTGGTGCTTGCCTCAGCTACCAATATGCGCCACCACGTTTGTGGATTCTCAATAATGACATTTATGAGTGTGAAGTTGGAATTGCCTCAGGCACGCACCTTGGCCCAGATGGTGGGGGTAGTGGTGAGGATACCGTCATTATGAATAACGTGTTTAGAGATATGCGAAACTCCGGAGATAACCAAAGCGGAGTTCTTCGTGATGGCGCTGCGATGCGCTTAAGCGGTGAAAGCTTTAGGACATTCGTGCTGCATAATACAATTGAGAACTCGCATGCTGGTGTGATGATACCCTCTGCGAGAACCTCCTTTATTGTCGCGAACAATATCTTTCATGCCATTGCGCAAGAAGACATCTATCTTGAGCAACCTCAAGCAGCAGCTCTGTCATTCGTGCACAACTCACTCTTTAACTCTCCTGCAAAGATTAAGTGGGGATCGGGTACAAGCAGAACGGTAGCAACGCTCCAAGGCGCCACTGGACAGTGTGTTGCCTGTAAGGAAGGAGCGCCGAATTTTGAGGATGAGAGTAGAAACGATTTCGATCTTCTTGCCAGCTCGCCGGCAGTAGACGCTGGAGATGGCGGAATTCTTAATCTGGTCCAACAGCGATTTCTCGCTCTCTATGGCATTGACCTCGACGTTGACCGTGGCAGAGAGAAGCGCCTTCTAGGTGCGGCTCCTGACATTGGAGCTTTGGAATACGTCGCGGAGTAGCAGAAAATACTATTTTCTGCCGGTAATACCAGGGGGTTACCTAGTATTGAGCACATTACCGAAGCTAGTCTTCATATAGTCACTACTGTTCATTCATTTATCTTTCGGGAAGCTCGTTCTAGGCCTTTCAACGGCCTATACGTCCGTCTCCAGTCGACTTTCGTCGCCTGGAGGCAGCGCGCATTAAGGTTTCCTATCTGTGAACACTCGAGCTTACTCTTTCAAGTAATTCAAATATGGACATTTGCCTCTAAGGGCTGGTCTGCGCTTGGCGAGTGGTTGGGGCGTTCACAGTGTTTTTTGTTTTCTCTTGAGAAGGGACTCTCAGATGTCTGAAGTAACGCTTGAGGTGGTTGTGGCAGAAGTTGTTCGTAGTTTAGATGGAGTTCAGTTGCCGACCTTTGGAGAAGGTTCGGAGATGAAATCAAACGATGACTTTACAACTTATCGATTTGAGGCAGCGACGGCTGAACTGAAACTACTTTTCTACCATTGCGGGGGGCTTACGTACCTTGCGGTCGTTGATTTGAATTTTCAAGCAGCCTCTTCGTTGGAACGGACTTTCAGTGTTCGTATCACCGATGAAGAGCTTGAGTTACTCCTCGCGGACTCACCTGTAAAGGTCGTGTCTAGTTTGGAAAGATTCGGCTTTGTTCAGACTTTCGCTCGAGTTAAAGTCGATCTCTTACGCGACTAAGGCTCGGGCGTTGTGATTTTCTCACCCGTTTTCCCTAGGAGGATAGCATGCGCGCTCCCCTCCATAACTTTCAAACTACGGACGTAGACAATCGAGACAAAGAATTAAGTTCGGGTCGGGGCAGTTGCTGAAGTAATGCTCAAGCTGCGAAGGAGCGGCAACGCCTGGATAGTCACCAATCTTGCCTTCCATATCGACAACGAGCTGAAAATGAAGATGCACAGGCCAGCAGCCATTGACTTCAAAGCCGCCGACAGTGGCAAAGCTCTGGCCAGGCTTTATCTCCATTCCCTTAGATAGTTCACTCAAGGATTCTCGAGATAGATGGCCGTAGAGCGTGTGGAAACGTATTCCTTCAACGTTGTGTTCAAGAATTACAGTTGGCCCGTAATCACCGACCGCAGCATTGTCTGCAAAGCTGTGCACTCGTGAATGTAGAGGCGCAAGAACGGGAGTTGCTACAGGCACCCAGATATCGACGCCTAGATGAATTGTTCGAGCTTCCTCACCCTCGAAAAACGCGGCATTACGCGAATACCAGCGGCGATCTTCACCGTAGCCACCAA
Organism: bacterium; assembly: GCA_003230795.1. Classification (GTDB taxonomy): domain Bacteria; phylum Bdellovibrionota_C; class UBA2361; order SZUA-149; family SZUA-149; genus SZUA-149. Next base: position 1,351 of record QIGM01000162.1, on the reverse strand, counting down.
CACCGGAGGAGCCCCCGAGTCTTTCGATCTCAGCCCAAATATGGGGCTCTAGGTTCTCATCTCCCGTCTGCCAGGCCTGCCGGAGAGCAACATTGTCTTTGCTCAAATCGAGCGCAATGGCGCTGCCTTTAAGATCAAAATCAACTACGCTGCCGGGCGCTTGTGGCAATGAATTGAATGCCTTACGGAGTGTTTCGTGCATGCAGGCTCACGGTTGTTGGGGACTGTTGGTGGATAGGCGTGGACGCCCAATGTTAGCGAAAAGTAGACAAAAAAAGCAATGCAGCACCTAAGCGCTAGACATTCTCTTCAGAATAAGAAATTCTTAAACAATTGCTCAGGCGAATGATGTTCCTTTCGGGCGACAATTTAATTTACTTTTTGGCTTTCGGGTAGAGTGTAACAGCTCGGTTGTGGAGATTTGTGTGACGTAGTTTCACGGGTTTTTAAGGCCGAGGTGCATGTAATGGGTTTTTCTTTCCTTCTTCGTCGCCGGAACAGTTCTTCTTCTTTGAATTTCAGGGAGAGGAGCTGTTCCGGTTAATTACTTCTCTGACGGAAGAAGGGAATACACATGAGTGATATCCAAGTTGCTCGCATGTCAGCTCTTGATGTTCTAGACGTTCTGGGACTGATGAAGGCTGACGAACTGCTTGCGTTTTGTAGTTGGGAGAATGCAGCACTTCTTCACTCGCAACTCAAGCGAGATAGTAGTGTGATGCTTGTAGCAAAAGCTGATGAAGTGCTTGTTGGCGCTTTAATTGGTGGAGCATTCGCATGTAGGGGCATGATTTGTCATGTCGCTGCTGAGAAGGGTGGAAACGGAGTTGGCACGCAGCTGCTAGAGTGTGCGTTAGCTGATTTTCGCCAACGAAAAGTCTCGAATGTTCACCTTATTGTGTTGTGACGCGAGGAAACGAAAAGGCCAGAAAATTCTGGAGTCGTCGCAAATTTACGCCGGATACGACCTATCTGACTCTCGAAAGAGACGTCGCTGATGAAAAGCTTGAGTCAAACGGTGTTGCTGACTTCTCGCAGAAGTCCAGTGACCGTGTGCACGAGCTAATTCATAGTCTTCCAATTCATGCTACTGAATGGCGTTATAGAGAGTGTCTTGAAAGATCTATCGCAGATCCTCATTGTCATCTGCTGGGTAGAGACGATGGAGACACTAAATCGCTGCAAATAGCTGGTAGCTTCGGCTTTCGTGCACAGATTAGTGCGCTTTGCGCAGCGAATGAAGCTGATTTTCAGCATCTCGTTAGCGCGGCTTTGTCTCGTTTTCGCAACGAGGGAGTTCGTCGAGTGCACGTCCGTATTCATCCGAACGACGCAAGCTTTCCACTTTGGA
>QIGM01000005.1 GCA_003230795.1 bacterium | reverse complement strand
AATCATCGGCAGTTGATGAACCCGAGGCAGAAATCTTCTCAGAACCATCAGGGGAAAACACACTGACCTCAAGCGCAAGCTCGCCACTATCTGCGACTTCGGCAAAAACACCGACGCACGAGCGACAATCCGCACCTAAGAGTTCAATAATCTTGCGCTCAGTAGAGAATACAAGCTGGGTCTCTGGTACGACAAGTTTGGAAATCAGCTTTGCAACCTCCGTATTCGACTCCAAATACTGAACAACGAGGATTCCTTGATTCACGGCAGGTAGCAGCTCCGACGCTGTAAACACACCGGACTGTTGCTCTTCCAAACCAAGACGCTTCAAACCAGCCTCTGCGAGCACAATCGCCGACATCGTTTCAGACTCCTGAAGCTTCCTTAGTCTAGTCGGAACATTTCCTCGAATGGGGGCGATGCTCAAATCTGGCCGAAGAGACAAGAGTTGCGCTCTTCTCCTGGCGCTTGCTGTACCAACCACTGCCGAAGGAGGAAGAAAATCTAGCGCTTCTTCTTTCCCCGATGGCTCAGCAGACCGCAATGCGCCCTGAAGCACATAGGCATCAAAAGCAGATGCCCGCTCCTGCACAGAACAAATCGTGGTTCCTTCTTCAATATCTATCGGGACATCTTTTCCAGAGTGCACGGCAAGGTCTATTCTACCCGCAAGGAGCTCAGCCTCGAGCTCCACAATCCACTCCTTCTTATCTCTCAGAGAAGTAACATCGTTCTGCTTCTTATCTCCGCTGGTGACTATCTCGACTATTTCGCAGCGTAGTTCAGGGTGAGCAGCTTCTAAGTCAGCGATCACATTCTTCGTCTGCCAAAGAGCAAGAGCGCTTCTGCGTGTACCTAGTTTTACTGCACCGGACTTCATGATTCGTCGCGAGAAATTGGGGTGCCCAAAGTAATCTTACCAAACTCACACCCGTCACCGGGTTCAAAAACTCCGGCTTGGAAAAGAAGAACAACTGTTGAACCAAGACAGAAACTACCTAAGCGCCCACCCTTCTCAACTTTGCTTTCAGTCTCTGGCGTAAAACCATGCACAGCGGAGCGCTTCCACGGCATGCGTTGGCTATTGCCGGTAACATCGAAATGTTCCAAGCGAATCGCCCCAACGTTGGTAGCTCCAACAAATACCACGGCGGCCTTCCCTTTTGGTTCTTCCCCTTTTGGTTCTTCCCCTTTTGGTTCTTCAAGGAGCACGGTTATTCGCTCGTTTATAGCGAATAGGTTCTCGACGTTAGCCACTGACCATTGATTGACGGGCCAAAGAGCACCTTCAACATGAATCGCTTTCGTCACCTTGCCCGCAATGGGCGCATGGACATGGTGATAATCACCAGGAGCGAGATAGATCGTGACAAAATAACCGCCTTCAAATTCGGCAGCGAGATCCGAATCAGCAATGAGTTCTGCCACTGAATAAGAGGTCCCCTTGGCCTGAAGGAATCTACCGCTCGTAATAGGACCGTGAGCAGTAAGAGCTCCATCAACTGGACTTATCACCCCCTTGCCGATTGGACGTAAGCCCGGCTTAAGCTCTCGCAAGAAAAACTTTGAAAGCGAGCTAAATTGAGAAATATCGTCTCGCGCTTCAGAAAGATTCACGCCGTATCTCTGCGAATACCAAGAATAGAATTTCTCTCGCAAGAATTCGGGTACGTAGCAACGAGTGAAGATTCCGAAGACATAGCTAATATAGTTCTTCGGTAATAGCTGAAAGAAAAGTTTCTTCATTAAGCGTCCAATTTCAAGGGTTCAGGAGGCTCTCGCTAGCCACGAAGAGAACGAACCGCTCGCTCCCAGTCTTTCGAGTGAAGCACGGGTCGCCGCCAGTTATCGGGAAAGGCCGTTCTGTAATCCCTTCCTGACTTTTCTGACTTTTTCATCTGCATCTTTCTTGGTGATAGAGAGAGAACTCTTTCCTGATGTCGCTGTTCAAATGCTCTGGTCGGAAGAGCCACGCCTAAACGTCGATGAAGAGCGAGTTCGTCTTTGGTGAGCCGGAATGGGCGTCCCGTCATTTCACAAAGATACACTTTACTTACTGCAGAGTCTTTTGCGTCGGCAAGTCTTTGAGGTATTTCGTCAAAGGGCGACTCCTCTTCCGAGCCCCCAGAACCTAAGACCTGCGAACCTAAGAGCTGGGAAGGTTTGATCACTTCCGACTTATCATCCCAAGTAAAACCGAGCATCTTTGCCGGGACTTTACTCAGTGGCATATGCACATTGGCGCTCGATAGATTGTATGGGTAGCCGCTAAAATTCGCTGGAAAGAACTTACCCCAGACTGAACGCTGCTTCAGATGACGGGTTATATCGTCTTTTAGTGCTTCGTATTCGTCTTTCGAGTACTGCTTATTAAAGATGCAATACTCCTTTCCTTTTAGTCCTACACAGCAAAAAAGATTGGAGCTTTGCGTGCAGTAGCTACAGTACGTGAGGTCGTGCACTTCATCCCAGCACTCTACACAATTTATAATCCGAGAGGCATTTCCACTGACGTTCACAAATTGAATCGAGCGTGACACATTGGGACCATAGCCAAAGCCATCCAGACAATCTCGCGATTCATGTAAAAAATGGCAATGCACGACGTTCGAGCTACTCGAACACTCAAAAGAGTCGAATACCGAGGTGCAGTCATACAAAAAATTGCCCGTGCTTGAACCGACTTCTTCTCCGACGATGTGTGGAAGCGGCTGATCAGCAAGGAATCCTGCCCATTCGCCGCGCGCGTCCTCGGCTCCAGCAAGCGTTCCTAAATTGCGCTCTTGCACAGCTTCGGCGTAGGCTTCAGGCGATACCGGTTTGTTAAAGATATGGTACTCTTTACCCTTGAGGTTTGTACAAAAGAGACAATGCGAACAGTCTTCGCAATTTGAAAGAAACCAAGAATCGTGACAGCGAGCAGAAGATTCGCACCAACGCAGCTTAGAACTAGAGCGACAGTGTATCGACTCGTAACATTCGCTGCAATCTCTTACGTAATAACAGTCAACACATTCAGAACTATCCCAGACCCCTACTGAGTACAGACAGTTCTTGGCTCCCGAAGCATCAAATAAGAAATATGCGCCTTCTGATGATCGCACACCATGCGAGGCCACGACGTTCTTAGAATCACGCACAATTCGCGCAGGCCTAGGCACACGAATCCAAAGCTCTAATAGTTGCTCAACAAAAAGTCTTTTGAAATCGAATTTTTGACTAAAACTTGTGGCGTCAAATTCATCAGAAAACCAGTACCCCTCATCAACCACGGGGAAAGGCGAAGTCGCCGGGAAGGTGCTAAATATCTTCTCGCTGGTTTGATCGCAGTTACGCCAGAAAAGCGCTTCAGAATTTCTAAAGCCGAGTTGCCGACGGCACCTCTCTTCAGGGCTAACCGTTGGTAGCGGAATATCGAAGTACTCGTAAGCCGCTATCTCTTCTTCAGTTATCCCGAATGCAGATTGTGTTATTTCGCAGGTTTGCTCTGTTGCCACTACCGAAAGTCATCCTCTAGTACATCAATGCCGAAAATTCCAAGCACAAAGTCAATTGATTCGTCTAAACATACGCCAGCGTAGACGCCAAGAACAAGTAATTCTGCCCCAGCCCCTATCTCAAAATCACCGGTTCGCCTATTCCTATCCGCAGCAATATCTGAGCCTATCCCAATTTCAGAACGTTTCTCAACAAAGGCAGGAAATCTCCTTCCCAAAGCCCCCAATCGCAGAGAAAAGGGTTTAATTCTTCGGTAAGAAAACTGTAACGAAGAACTTAGTTTCAGACTTGCCCCAAGGCTAGGACCTACTCCCACGTCAACGCGAAAAATATCCCAAAAATCTAGTAGTCTATTTGGAAGATACAGCGAGACGGTGCGTAGCGTGATCGGCCCTGTTCGTCCTCGAGCAGAAGGCGCTTCACGCTCGTAGCCAACATACTCTTCACCTAGTTCGATAGGACTTGCTGCTCGCACTGCTTCGCTTGCCGGAGGCTGCTGCTGCACCGAAGGCGCGCAGGCGATAAAAAATAGGACTGGAGATAAGACAAATGCTGTGCGCATGCGCTGCTTCACAGGAAGGTTAAGAACCTAGCCGCGACTATCTTTCCGTGAATTCTCTTTTTCCCCGCGAGGGACCGAGGCTTCGACTTGCTTAGGCCTTGGCCGAAAATAGTAATCTAGAACCTTTCGCCCTAATCCGGTGCCATTAATTCTTGCGCCACCTGGATCAATTACCAGAGCGGCAATTGCAATTTCTGGAGAAGACGCAGGCGCTGCCGCTATCAACCAATGATATCTTCCCTTGGGGTTTTTTCCGCTCAAGGTTCCAGTTTTGGCTGAAATCTCCATCGCACGTAGACGCTTACTTTTTGCTTTTCGAAATTGACGACGAGCAGTGCCTCGCTCAACGGTTGCAATCATCATTTCGTTTACTCGTTCCGCAGTCGAAGACAAGACGGCTTGTTTCAACACAGCTGGCCGAGCTTCATAGGACAAGTTCAAGATCGGTGTCCCCGAGGCAGTCATCGCACCCACGCGATGAACACGCTCGATAACATACGGCCGCATCATCGTGCCTTGGTTCGCAAGAGCAGCAGAGATCATCGCCGCGTGGAGAGGTGTCACCTCGGCATTCGCAAAACCGGCTGCGGTGCGAGCAAAATCGAAATCCTTCTCTGGTTTAGAAAAGCGCGACTGGGGAAGCGCGACATCGAAGGGAATAGTTTCATTGAAGCCAAAGCTCTGGGCGTACTCTTCTAGAATTTCAGGTGTAAGATGCTGAAGCGCCACGCGTGCAAACGCGGGGTTGTTAGATTTCGCGAGTGCGGTCTGCAGATCGATACGGCGTTTATCGCGTTTCGCATTTGGAGAATAATTGTATCGGTTAAGTGTATAATTCCCACCGCGAAATCGAATCTCAGAATCGGCGCTCAGACCACCCCTTTCTACCGCCGCAGATGCCGTAATGACTTTAAAGAGTGAGGCAGCTGGAAAACCCTCGCGTAAGGCAGTTTGAATCGATCCCGAATTCGCTGGCTCTCGCCGCGAGTGACTTGCCATTGCCAAGACTTTTCCCGTGTGGGGTTCTATGGCAACAATTGCCCCCCATGGTACTTTGTAATCTTCGAGGAGTTCTTCAGCAAAGGCCTG
>QIGM01000443.1 GCA_003230795.1 bacterium | reverse complement strand
ACAACTCTCAAATCAGACGATGGTTCACTCTATCTCGGCGGCAGAAGCGGCCTCTGGCAGCGCAGCCTTAGTGACGACGGGGCGGAGAGCTGGAAACGTATTTGGAAACCAAGCAAGAAAGATCAAGGCGTCTACTCTATCCTCGAGACTAAGGACTCCTCCTTTCTTCTCGGTACCAGCGATGGCCTCGCACGAGTATCTAAGTCAGGAGTAGTTGAGGATAGGCTGCTTCAAGGCTTGCGAGTCACTTCGATTAAGCGAAATGCGAAAGATGAAGGGTATTGGATCGGCACTCGCAATGGCGGCCTGCGTTTTTGGAACGGAGAGGATTTCTACCACGCTGATTCGGAGCTGGGCTTCACCGATAATGTCTCCGCTATTCATATCGATAAATTCGATAGGCTTTGGATAGGATTTGAAGGCAAAGGCGTGTTTGTTGCCAGTCGCAAAGAAGCCCAGGATTGGTTGGAATCACATAGCGACATCGATACCCAAGGCTTTCAACCTCAAGTTTTTGCCGACGCCTGTGAGGCAGCCGATACTATCATTCCTGGCGTAAGCGTATCGGATGATATTGCTGTAGAGTCTCTTGATGGGCGCGGTGTTGTCTTCATGCGAGGTGTGCAGCAATGTCCCAGGGGAGTTGGCTACAGAAGAAAAGACGGCACCGTCGTTACGATGAAAGGCTGGAATGCCACTGTCTACCTTGCGAAAACTCGACAGCAGCTAATAATCCCCGAAGGCCTCCCCGCGGATAAAGCAACAGTAGTCTTACTCGATAGCAAAAACCGGCTTTGGTTTGGCACTGAGAATCGCGGCGTTTTTCGCATTGATGCTGAATCAAAGTTTTTTCGATACGGGGCCAATGAGGGACTCGCAAATAACAGAGTTAGCTCAATACTCGAAGACTCTCAGGGTAGGATTTGGGTAGGCACCGTTCCAAGCTTCGATCAAGACAAGAAGCTCTACCATAGCGCCAATTTGCATCTTTTCACCGACGATGGTTGGTTCCACTTCGATCCGCGCAACGGTTTGATTCAAATCAGCACACACTCTATGTCATTTAACCGTGAGAAGGATTTACTCGTCGGAACGCATGGTGGCTTCTCTATCATCGACCCAGACGGCAACACCACAAGCTACGGACCAAAGCAGGGCCTCAAAACGTTTTTCGTAAAATCGATTTCACAAGACCGAAATAAACGCATCTGGCTTGGGCATCAGTATTACGGCAATGGAGTGAGCTGGTTTGACGGAGAGAGTTTCCACCGCACAGACAAAACTCATGGGCTATTCTACGACCGCATTGCAGTGGTCGCACACGATAGAGCGAAACGTATCTGGCTTGTCGGATCAAACGGCCGCGTCGGCGTCTACCCCTTCTCCTTTTTCAAAAAGAACAGGGTAAGCTCGCCGGTGATAAAAAAAGCGGTTCGCTCGGTTAATTTGATCAAATAGCGGCAGCTAACCAACCGCCCCTAACCAACCGCCCTGAGACGTTCACGTGAGTTAATGGATGCTTGCGCAACGGCAACCGTTGTCATGTTGAATATTTCATCCACCGAGGCATGTCGCTGCATTACATATGCCGGAGCGTTTAGGCCAAGGATGATTGGGCCAACCACTCGTGCATTCCCCAATCGCTGAAGCAGCTTGTAAGAGATATTGCCCGCCTGCATATCAGGGAACACCAAGACATTGGCCGCACCGCTTAAGGCACAGAACGGATAGTTCTCCGTTAGAATCTCTGGCACTACCGCAGCATCCGCTTGCATCTCTCCGTCAATCTCAAGCTCAGGCATAGCCTTGCGCACTATTTCAGTCGCATCGCGCACCATACGCGAATTCGGATGCTTCACACTGCCGAAGTTAGAAAAGGACAACATCGCAACTCGCGGTGTGATATCCATGCTACTTGCAAATTCAGCGGTCATCATTGCGATATTTGCTAAGCGTTCGGCATTCATATCCGGGTTAATTGAGGTATCAGCGAAGAACAAAGTTCGGTCCTGCACATCTACGATGTACATTCCCGCAGAATCCGAATAGCCTTCTCGAAGACCAACGATCTCAAAAATCGGCTTCACCAGCTCTGGATAATATTGCTCAACTCCGCAGATCACTCCCTCAACCTGCTGACTGGCAAGAAGCATGTTGGCGAAGATATGAGGATCTTTCATCGTGCGTATCGCTTCGGTTCTCGTCACACCTTTTCGGTTTCGGCGTTGATAGAGGTCATCCGCAAAAGATTCATATCGAGTATCGCTAGCAGGATCGACAATCTCAATTCCTTTGAGGTCAATCTCGAGCGCGGCAGCCGCCTCAATAATCTTTGCGCCATTCCCAACTAACACAGGTGCAGCGATACCCTCATCGAGAGCCATTCGCGCTGCCGTTAATACCTTGGCATTTGTACCCTCTGGAAAAGCAACACGTTTTTTCGCTGAACGCTTGGCCAGGCCGTAGTAGCCGCGGAGAATTACTCGTCCTCGGTTCTGCTTAGCCTTCAGCCTCAAGGTATACTCTTCGATATCAATTTCCTGACGCGCCAGCCCACATTCCATCGCCGATTTCGCAACTGCTGGAGCCACATAGGTAAGCACTCGTGGGTCAAAGGGTTTTGGAATTAGGTAATCAGGACCGAAGCTAAATTCGTCGTTCCCGTATGCTGCTTTCACTGAATCAGGAACTGGTTCTTTCGCTAGTGCCGCTATTGCCCGCACCGCTGCTTTCTTCATCTCGTCGTTAATACCCTTTGCGCGCACATCGAGTGCTCCGCGGAAGATGAAGGGAAAGCCAAGCACATTATTCACCTGGTTGGGAAAGTCACTGCGTCCTGTTCCCATAATGACATCGCTTCGCGTTTGCTTTGCGAGGTTGTAGTCAATTTCAGGATCTGGATTAGCCATCGCCAAAACGATTGGCGAGTCAGCCATGGAAAGGAGCATCTCAGGCTTAAGCACATCTTTTGCAGACAGCCCAAAGAAGGCGTCTGCACCTTTCATCGCATCGGCAAGAGTGCGAGCGTCGGTATCGGTTGCGAAGGCTTCTTTAAAAGGATTCATTCCCTCTTCTCGGCCTTTGTAAATAACTCCCTTGGAGTCGACCATCAGCAGATTCTCTCGTGTAAAGCCAAAGCTAAACAAAAGATCAGCGCAAGCCATCGCTGCAGCACCCGCTCCGCTCACCACCAAACGAATCTCGGATATTTCTTTTCCGATAATCTCTAAGGCATTGAGAATCGCGGCACATGCGATAATCGCCGTACCGTGTTGATCGTCATGGAAGACGGGAATATCCATGCGCTGCTGGAGTTTCTCTTCAATCACAAAGCACTCAGGCGCTTTAATGTCTTCGAGGTTGATACCTCCAAACGTTGGTCCGAGCGCAGCGACTGTTTCAATAAAATGTTCCATAGAATCGCAATTCAGTTCGAGGTCAAAGACATCGATATCGGCAAAGACCTTAAAAAGAACCCCCTTGCCTTCCATCACTGGCTTTGAAGCTTCGGGACCAATGTTTCCTAATCCCAGGACCGCCGTGCCGTTAGTTATCACCGCGACCAGGTTGCCCTTGGCGGTATAGTCGTAGACACGTTCTGGATCCTCAGCAATCGCCAAACACGGCTCTGCGACACCAGGACTGTAAGCTAGAGCGAGATCTCTCGAACTCTCGCAAGGCTTAGTCGGAACTATCGCTACCTTTCCCGGAGTCGGATATCGATGATATCGCAGGGCTGGGGTCTTTTCTGACATGAGGTCTCCTTCTTCGTCGTGTTTGTGATCTTCTTCGGTAGGCGTGAGTTTTCGAGCCGCATTTGAGCCTTGCTTCTTACTTGCCATGTCGCCTACCTCCTGCGCGAGTAGCCGTTGTTCAGGAACGGATTAATCGCTTTTGGTATTAATTTTCTCTCGAATCAGCTCGATAGCTTCTTCGAGAGATTTTACGCCTGCGTTATCTCCAGAACGCATACGAACGGAAACTGTTTTTCCTTCAACCTCTTTATCACCCGCAATCAGCATAAAGGGGATCTTCATTTTCTGCGCCGAACGAATTCGGTAATTCAAAGTATTACTACTCACATCAGTTTCTACCCGAAGACCGGCTGCGCGTATTTGCTCAACAAGCTCGTTGGTATACTCCTCGTGCTTCTCAGAAATCGGCAGAACACTTACTTGCACTGGCGCAAGCCAAGTCGGAAACGCTCCACCAAAATGTTCTGTCAGAACACCAAAAAAGCGTTCCATAGAACCAAGCAAGGCGCGGTGAATCATGTACGGTCGGTGCGGATTACCGTCTTCACCGATGTAGGTCAGATCAAAACGCTCCGGAAGATTAAAGTCGAACTGAATTGTGCTCAACTGCCAACCACGCCCAAGCGCGTCATTGACGTAGATATCAATCTTCGGCCCATAGAAGGCACCATCTGCTTCATTAACTTCAAACTCTATCCCACTTCGCTCAAGTGCTTCCCGAAGCGCTGTTTCAGAAGCGTCCCAGTCCTCTTCCAAGCCAACCCGCTTTTCAGGACGAGTACTGAGAAAAAGCTTGAAGTTCTCAAAGCCAAAATCTCGCAGTATGTCTAAGCTAAACTTTAGCACGCGATCGATCTCTTCCGGCACCTGATCAGGACGGCAAAACAGATGCGCATCATCCTGAGTGAAACCACGCACTCTCGTTAAACCATGAAGTGTCCCGCTTCGTTCGAAACGATACACCGTCCCCCATTCAGCAAATCGAAGCGGTAGGTCTCGGTAAGAGCGCTTCGAACTAGAGAAGATCTGCGTATGAAACGGGCAGTTCATCGGCTTGAGGTAGTATTCTTGTCCCTCAATATCGATAGGCGCATACATGCCGTCTTTATAGAACTCTAAGTGCCCACTCGTGTCCCAGAGCTCGGCTTTCCCGATATGCGGTGTGTATACGAAATCATAGCCGCCTTCTAAATGCCTATTCTTGCAGTGCTCCTCAATGAGGTGCCGCACAAGACCACCCTTGGGATGCCAAAGGATTAGTCCTCCGCCGACGGTATCTGGTTGCGAGCTGAAGAGATCAAGCTCCTTTCCGAGACGCCGATGATCGCGTTTCTTCGCTTCCTCTAACTGCCAAAGGTGTTGATCAAGATCTTCTTTAGAAAGAAACGCCGTGCCGTAGATTCTCTGCAACATCTTGT